>QIEW01000170.1 GCA_003230535.1 bacterium | reverse complement strand
GATCCTTTTCCTCCACCTCCACCACCCCGGACTGTGAGCCTAAGAAGTCTCGCATCTGATCCTTAGGTCCCCGCGCCTCCAGATAAATTTTGTCGGTCGCCTGGAGTTTCCGCGCCAGACTTTCCGGCGTGTCTTGTGCCACCAGACGCCCTTTGTTTATGATAATAATCCGGTCGCAGGTGGCGGACACCTCCGGCAAAATATGCGAACTTAAGATCACAGTATGATTTTCCTTCAAACCCTTAATCATGTTGCGCACCTGGATAATCTGGTTCGGATCAAGTCCCAGCGTAGGTTCGTCCAGGATCAGCGCCCGGGGATCAGGGAGAATAGCCTGAGCAATTCCCACTCTTTGTTTATAGCCGCGGGAAAGATTGCCGATTATCCTGTTCTGGACATCGGTAAGCCAACATTTCTCCAGAGCCGCATCAATCATGGTCTTCCTGTTCTTCCGCCCGATCCCCTTTATTTCAGACATAAATTGCAGATAAGACCTTACCGTCATAAAATCATACAGGGGAACATTTTCGGGCATATATCCAATTTGCCCCTTTACCTTCAGCGGTTCCTCCTCCACATCAATGCCCATTATCTTTGCCGTCCCTTCTGTGGGCGGCAAATAACCGGTAAGCATCCGCATGGTGGTAGTTTTTCCGGCTCCATTCGGACCAAGGAAGCCTAATATCTCACCCGCTTTAACCGTGAAACTTATTCCATCCACAGCTAAAGTCGGGCCATACCTTTTGACAAGATTTTCTACCTCAATCATCTCTCCTCCTGGATGATTTAACCTGTAACCCGAATAATTCGGGATTTATAACACGCTCGGAGTTGGTCGCTTCCATAGCGGAAGTTTTCGGCGATTTGTATGAGCCATTTTGTTTTTTGACCATTATTTTGTAACTAGCTGTATTCAAATAACATCATCAATGTTTGCCGTGGATTTATGAATAATCAGGGGTAAGGGCATTAATTGGGATGCCGAGTTATTTTTGGTGTTTACCACCCGAATAATTCGGGATCATAAATATGTATACTATACCGGTCGATAATCAGGCAAACATCTGGAGGAGATTAGTCGGTCGCGTCAGATTTACCAGCCTGATTAATTCATCGACCTTTATCTCCTTGTGCATAGACCAGAATACCCATGCTATAGCGACTATCACTAGGATGAGCAGTATTATTGACCCGCCGGCAATTGTATATTTTGTTTTCCCGGTCGATTTTCTTTTATCCTCAATATAGGTTTCCCTTGCTTCCGGAACAAAGGTATGCAACTTCCAATGTAGGTTTAGTTCCTCCTGAATATCAAACAGCAGGAACATCCAACCAAGGGGGATAAGTTGGCCTGCGATAGGATAACCTAATATCTTTCTGAACTTTGAAGGGAGATTATCCTGCCGATAAAGTTCCTGCATCTGCTGAAGCAGAAACCGCATGGCATATATATTTAGAATTATAGATAATATATAAGGTATAACAAATGCTTTAGATATGCCAAAAGTGGTTTCGGAAATAACTCTTAAGCCAATAGATAAAGAGAAAATTAAAACATATTCAAATGGTTCATACTCCAGCCGTATATGATCGCTAATTTCCTTAATTATTTTATAATACCAATATATCCAATATATTCCAAAGGTAATTAATCCCAAAAAATATACCGTCCAACCCGATCTTATCTTCCCTTGCTTAGGTTCAGATAACCCTGTCATGCGAGAGGGAATTTTCTCTGGTAAACTATTTTCCACCCTCTATTCCATCTCCTATCATTTGGGATTGGCATTCTTACCGGCGCTGCCCAATATACGCGGCGGCCCATTTTTTATTACTATAGGAAATTATATCAAACCCTCACTTGCTAATATGCTGTAAATATCAAGTTTAGCAACGCAAGCGATTGTTAACGGTTCCGGGCTCTGCCCGGTTTTTTATAATAAAAATGGTGGGAAGTAGGCTCCTCCCACCGCTAACACTTTACCAATCAAGCTGTTTTCGACTGCCGCACAAATCGCAGGCGCAAGTCATATAACAAACTTTCCACCAGCCGTTGTTCTTCCAAAGATAGATTTCCGGCGGTTTTTTCTTTGAGCATAATAATTATATCAATAGTTTGCTTTGCCGATGTCAAATCTTTCTCCTGCTTATTAGTTGCCGGATCAGCCATATCGCCAATTTGAATAAGAGCTGAAGTGGCCAGAGAAAGCATAAATGAAGAGAAATTTACTTCAAGTGGAGGAGGAGCTTGCGCTGCCTTGGGTTCCCCTTGTATTAGCGTAGCTGGAGCTTCTTGTTTTTGCACTCCGGCCTTTTCTTCCTGGAGGAGTTTTTCTTTCTCCGCTTCTGATTTCTGCGAAATTCTGCGATCTACAATAGTAAAAGTTTTTTCGTTATCGGTCTTCTCTGGCGGCATATGAACCTACGATCTGGATTATTTGTGAGGTTGATTTATAGACCCGAATACTTCGGGATCATAAACACGCTCGGAGCTGGTCGCTTCCATAGCGGGAGTTTTCGGTAATTTCGATCTTTCGGCTGGTTCTCAAGCCGAAAGCGCTAAGAGCAGCGGCGCCCTGTTGGGTTTCGGCCTGAGACAGGCCGAAACATCGGGTCATTGACAGCTGTTACCTCATATTGCAAAAATCTAACCGGACATTACTGTTTAACATTAGCAAATTATTTTTAAAAAAGAAAGGCCCTTGCCTCCCCTATCTGGAGAAGCAAGGGCCTCCAATCCAGGAGCGACGGTTTAGTATCGCCCTTATTATCGGAGCTGATTACATCATACCGCCCATACCGCCGCCCATACCGCCGCCGCCATAAGGAGAGGGGGGCATCTTAGATTTCTCCGCATCTTCGGGGATCTCAGTTACCAGGCACTCGGTAGTAAGCATCAAAGAAGCAATACTGGAGGCATTCTGCAAGGCACAGCGGGTAACCTTGGCAGGATCAATGATACCGGCTTCTATCATGTCGGTATATTGACATGATTATATTGGCAGCCTCACGTTTAAGTCTTTCCACTACGATAGAACCCTCACAGCCTGCATTGTTGGATATTTGACGGGTGGGTTCTTCCAATGACCGCTTCAGTATCTGGAGGCCGATTGCCTCATCGCCTTCCAAATTCAAGCTGTCCAAAACAGGGACAAGACGGAGTAAAGCCACTCCGCCGCCTGGGACTATTCCCTCCTCTACCGCCGCCCGGGTGGCATGCATAGCATCTTCTACCCGAGCCTTTTTCTCCTTCATGGCCATCTCGGTCGCCGCCCCAACTTTGATTACCGCTACGCCTCCTACCAGCTTAGCCAAGCGCTCTTGAAGTTTCTCGCGATCATAGTCGGAACTGGTCTCCTGAATCTGGGCTTTTAGCTGTTTAATCCGGCCTTCAATATCCGAGGGTTTTCCCGCCCCTTCGACGATAGTGGTGTTTTCTTTATCGATGGTAATCCGCTTGGCTTGGCCAAGATCATGAAGCTTTATATTCTCCAGCTTAATTCCAATGTCTTCGGAGATCAGTCGCCCACCGGTAAGGACGGCCATGTCCTCCAGCATAGCTTTTCTTCTGTCGCCAAAGCCCGGGGCTTTCACCGCCGCACAGGCGAGAGTGCCGCGCAGTTTATTCACTACCAGCGTAGCCAATGCCTCACCTTCTATATCCTCCGCCAAAATCAGCAAGGGCCGGCCTACTTTAACCACTTGCTCGAGAACGGGCAACATGTCCTTCATGTTGCTGATCTTTTTTTCATATAATAAAATATAGGCATTCTCGAGTATTATTTCCATCCGCTCCGGATCAGTAACAAAATAGGGGGAGAGATACCCGCGGTCAAACTGCATCCCTTCGACAAATTCCAACGACGTATCTATACTTTTAGCTTCCTCTACGGTAATCACGCCGTCTTTGCCGACCTTCTCCATTGCCTCAGCGATAAGATCGCCGATGGCGCTGTCATTATTAGCTGAGATGGTGCCTATTTGCGCAATTTCTTTCTTGTCCCGAATAGGCTTCCCAATCTTTTTTAACTCTTCTACCCCAGCAGCAACTCCTTTTTCTATTCCTCTTTTTAGCGCCATTGGGTTAGCTCCGGCCACTACATTCCTGATTCCTTCGCGAACGATTGCCTGGGCCAAAATCGTGGCGGTAGTAGTCCCGTCTCCGGCTACATCCGATGTTTTGGAGGCCACTTCCTTGACCATCTGAGCGCCCATGTTCTCAAACGGGTCTTCCAGTTCTATCTCTTTGGCTACGGTAACCCCATCCTTAGTAATAGTAGGCGAACCCCACTTTTTATCTAATATGACATTCCGTCCTTTAGGACCTAAAGTAACTCGAACCGCATCAGCCATCTTGGATACTCCATTTAAGATGGCCTGACGGCCCTCCTGATCAAACTTTACTTGCTTTGCCGGCATATCTTAGTTCCTCCTTCTGATATTTGCCTTATATTAGTGTTTGCTATTTTAGCTGGTTGTCCCTAAGATATCGTCTTCTCTCAGGATTAGATAATCTTCTTCATCAATCTTTACTTCGGTGCCGCCGTATTTGCTGAACAGCACCTTATCGCCTACGACCACATCCAGGGGTTGTCTGGTTCCATCTTCTTTAAGCTTTCCACTTCCCACCGCAACAACTTCCCCTTGCATCGGCCGTTCCTTAGCCGTATCGGGAATGATAATTCCACCCCTTACTTTTTCTCCTTCCTCTGCTCTCTTTACTAATACTCTGTCCTGCAACGGTTTGAACTGCATAAGCCTTCCTCTCCTACTTTAAATAATGAGATTAGAAAAATATAGGAGCAAACTTAATGGAAAACATAAATATCGTTTTCTGCTAGCTGCTCCCACAAAACCACTTAGCACACTATCTCATAAATGCAGTTTGCGTATGATTGTCATTGCGAGCAAAATCGTAAGCAATTTCAAACAACTCTGAAACAGGAGATTGCTTCGGAGCTTGCCCTTCCCGCAACGAGATGTATGTGTGGCCTTATTTAAGAAACGCTATCCTTAATACTATATTGGGCAGTACTGAAATCCCGGTTTACATTATCAGCACTCAGCTATGGTGAGTGCTAAACAAATATAGCTAACAGCGTTGCGATAAATCAAATCCCATAAATGTGGGATAAAGCCGATTAAGAGGCAATATTCCTCTATTATCTATTATATCCGCTTATTATATCATATTTATGCCTAATAACTCCATTTTATGAAACAGGCATTTGTCAAGATCGGTTTGCTGCTGCTAAATATATGTTTCTGACTTTTTACGAGTTCATCATATGTGGCCGCTGATGTTTTAAAAATCAGCCGATACTTGTTGATTTTGAATAATCTCTGTGGTATAAATACCCATAAACATTTCAGCAGGTTACATTTAGCCGCTGGAAATTGGCTGGCAGCCCTTGGAATACTTTCACATATTCAGATAGTTACTTGTAAAATCGAATGGGGAAATTGGCGAAATATTATGAAAACAAAAAACAAGAATTACGGAATAGTTCCCGGAATGCTAAGATAGTGCCCTCTATTAGGAAGTAAAGGAGATATGAAACCAGTTCTATCCTTCGTATTTATAACTATATTTTTATGCAAACCGGTTTTTGCAAACAATACGCCTTTTGGGTTGCATGGTGTTAGCGCTAATGTGGGAGCTGTTTCTGAACTGGGAATAAAACAAATAAGGGCGGCCGGTTTGTTTTGGGATATGTTTGAGCCCCGAAAGGGTGTGTATAAGCTTCGGAAGCTGGATAAGAGATTGAAAAAAGTCCAAAAAACTAAGATAGGTTTAATTATTGCTACTATCAGACCTATCAGCAGGTGGGGTGGAAACCTAAACGCACAAAAGGGGATGCAGAGAGATAAACCGGCGACCTCGATGAGCGGCTATCCTTCAAACATAGATGCCTGGCGAAAATTTGTAAATATTCTGGTTGAAAGATATGATGGTGACGGTAAAAATGATATGCCCGGCCTTAAAACTCCTGTTAAATATTGGCAAATTGAGGGAGAATGGATGTGGCAGTGGAAGGATAAAAAAGAGAACTATATTAAATTCCTTAAAATCACCAGCGAAGTCATTAGAAAAGCTGATCCTGAAGCAAAAATTATTGGAGGGGGCCTCACGGGTTTATCCTATCTTGCTGTGGCAGGGGGTATTGCTGAAGAAGATTATCTTGAAAGAGGAATGGATACCGATACTACCCGTAAAATATTTGCCAAGAATTTTATCCATTCACCGAAGTTCCTTAAGTTGAAAGAGAAAGCAGAGTATTTTCTCAGTAAAACTAAAGACTATTT
Organism: bacterium; assembly: GCA_003230535.1. Lineage (GTDB taxonomy): Bacteria > SZUA-182 > SZUA-182 > SZUA-191 > SZUA-191 > SZUA-191. The sequence continues at coordinate 2,969 of QIEW01000170.1, read as the reverse complement.
TGATATCGTCGATTTTCATAGTTATACCATGAATGCCTCGATCATAGCAGGACAGGTGAAATGGATTAAGAAAACCATGAGGAAGTCCGGTTACTCCAAACCCATTTGGAGCCTGGAGAACGGAGGACCGTTTTATGGGTATACTCTCTCAAAGCATTCGTCCGAAGTTGTCAAAAGACATGTTGTCTCCCTGGCAAGCGGGGTTGAGAAGATATTTTGGAGTTCGTTGTCTCCCACATTGGGTTGGTCGGAAAACTTTCTCAGGTTAAGTTTGATTGATCAAAAAGGGAGAAAAAAGCCGGCCTTTTATACATATAAACTCATGGTTTCAAAACTCGACGGCTATACTAATCTTGAAACGATTAAACTGGACGCTGGAGTTTCCGCTTATAGGTTTACTGTGGAGGGGAAACCGGTCTATGTGTTATGGAGCAAAAGAGGGACAAGATCGGTTAAGATCAGCGTAGATTCTCCCCAGGCTAAGATTACGCATCTTATTGTTGAAGAAGGAAGAGTGGAACCAAAAATTGAAATAGTCAAAACAGATAAGAAAATTCTCCATTGAACAGCCGGTTTTCGCTGAATTGGAGGAGAAATAGACAAGGGACATATCATAGAATTATTCGGGTTAAATGTCATCTAAAGCGGATAGTATAATATTAGGCGTCTCAAAAACACTTCCTTTGTTATTATTGGTTGGATTCTGTTTTAGCGTTGGCCTTCTCTTTGGCTATTCACCTCGCACAGGCTTCATCATTTTCACGGTAATAGGGTTGTTTACATTTATCTTTTATAAGCCGCATCTCGGTATTCTTATCGCTCTTTTTGCAATTCCTTTTGACAGACTAGGGAAGATTACACCTGAAGGGACGCTCACAGTAGCCAAGGTTTTTATACTTTTTACGATGCTGGCCTGGCTCATCAAAGCTTTACTATCTAAAGATGATAGGCTGGCGGCGTATCCTTTTCATAACGCTTTCATAACGCTATCGGCATTCTTGGAATTGCCTTTTTAGTTATCTCTTTTGTCTCCGGGATGAACGCTACCAACAAAGCCCTGTGGTTGTTCCAACAATTAAGAAGAACCAATATAGTTCTCCTGTATCTGCTGCTTATACTAACAATAGAAGATAAACAACTACTTAAAAAGGCGCTTTGGGCAACTCTTATTGGTACCGCTCTGGTCACTTTAACAGGTATTTATGAGATGGTTTATCATACGCCTGTTCTGTCTCTGGTAGGAATAAAAATCGATCCTCACATCACGGAACTGGGTGAATACAGATTAGTTGGTCCGGCTGGAGACCCTGATTTTCATAATGTATTAATGATATTTGGCACAGCGATCACCATGCTTGTGTTGTTCCGAAGCAAATCGTTGTACGGCAAAACATTACTGAGCATTGTTTTTGTTCTTTTCGCAATAAATGTTTTTGGGAGCGGTTCGAGGGCGGGATTATTAGGGTTTTTAATTTCCATACTGGTTTTTGGGGCGATGGTTAAGGCGCGATGGAAATGGGCGATTGCTTTGGGAGCCGGTTCTATGGTGGTTATCGGCGCTTTACTTACATTCCTTACTTTTTCCTCGGCTCCTCTTGGACGATATACTGGCGAGACGGGCACAAAAACTTTCTATTTTAGATTGGGTTGGATGAATATGAGCTTCTCGATGATAAAAGAACATCCGATTATTGGTGTTGGGACGGGAAACTTTCTGGATATCTATAACAGACATATTGATCCCAGGGTTCCTAAACATCCACAACTTCCTTCCAATAGTTTTTTGCACATCTGGGCTGAGAACGGCGCCATTGGTTTTCTAATTTACCTGGGCTTGTTTCTGGCGGCAGGGAGAAATTTAATAGTTTCCTATCGTTTAACTGAAGACCCCGAATTACAGATGATAGCCGCAGCTTTATTGGGAGCTCTTGCAGGACTCTGTTTTTTTTCAGTTACAGCCAACACCCTTGAGAATGAAAATTATTGGATACTATTTGCATATTCAACGATCCTATATATTATCTGTAAAAAAGAAAACGAATTGGGGCCGGCCTTTGACACAATTCCTGACTAATACTAACTTGAGCGTATAGGAATTTCCATTTTCCCCCTCCCCCGGTGGGAGGGGATCAAGGGGAGGGGGAACCTCTTGGAGTTACCCTTCACCCCCGCCTAACCTCCCCCATCAAGGGGGAGGGAACCACAAAAAGTCCGCACCGAAGGTGCGCTAAGTTCAGCGTATAGGAATTTCCATTTCGTGACCAATTAAAACAAGTGGATAGAGCTTCTTGTGCTGTCGGGTCCTCAGACCCGACAGTCTGAACGAGCGGCAGGTTTCCTGAACCTGCCCGCCACCTGAACCTGAAAAGTCCGCACCGGCAGGTGCGCTAAGTTCCAATCAAATAAATAATGACTGATACTAACTAGATGGCAGGCTTCGTTATAGCTTTAGTATTGTTAGGGTTGAGTTCTTACTGGCTGACTTGTATGTTTCCTTTGCGGGAGCGCGCTTCCTTTGTCTTAGCCTGTCTTGTACTGGCTTACGCCCAAATAGTGCTCTCGGCGGAGGTACTCTCAGAACTTGAGGCTATCGGTCCGGGCGGTTTCCTGGCTATCCAGACATTAATTACAGCGGCGGCGGGGGTCATCTGGTTTTATTCGGGCAGACCGAAACCCGAGTTTCCCGCTTTTCCCGGACGGGAAGAGTGCAAGCGGTTAGCTAACGACCACAAGATGCTGGTTATATTAGGTATCTCAGTGATCATTTTTGCACTGGTGGGGGCGGCGCTCATTCTTTATGTCCCTCCGAACACCTGGGATGCGCTGTCTTATCGGCTTTCCCGGGCGGTCTATTGGCTTAAGCAGGGGTCCCTGCGTCATTATCAAGCCGCTAATCCCCGCCAGATAATTTTCCCGCCCAATGCCGCGATTGTACTGTTGTGGATGATGACTTTTCTGCGAAGCGATGT
>QIEW01000396.1 GCA_003230535.1 bacterium | reverse complement strand
TACGCTTTACAGAAGGCAATGTGGTCCCAAATTCTATAGTCGGAAATCCTTCCCCACCCATGAGTCAGGTTCAGCTCAATCCTCATCCAGATGATATAAGCACATGGATGTAATGCGGAAATATCAAATAGATGACCGGCGCTGCCAGATACTGCCTCTCCATTTACCAGAGCTGGGGAATGAGACGCTGGCAGGGGAGAATTCCCTTCAAAATAGACCGTTACTGCATCCGCATGTGGATGATAATTAGTAAAGAGAGCATGTAGCTGGTCTTGCATGGAGCCGCATCCACTGCCCAAGACCACCATTTCTTTAATGTCGAGCATGACTACTGCCCTGAGTGTCGGGGTGCTGGGAGCCCAGCCGGGATGCCGAATATATTTGTACATCGTATTACTGATAACAATTTTATTCAGTGCATTTGTATCTGTGACGATTGACGTTCCAACTTTACGCGCTTCAAATATTAGCTTGAAGGTGTGTATTTCGGACTTCTTACCAGCCGGAATGGAATTTCCCGCTTTCTGCTTGGGAGGAACGCTCAGATCAAAATACTCGTCCACAAGCTTCTTGGTATTAAGATGAATAAGCCAGCTATTTGGAATAAACTTGCCTACGCCAGGAAAAGGCGGTAAACCAATATCATCTTCCGTAGGTACTTCAATCCAGCCTCCGGGCTTTACATTTTTATTGTAAGTCGCCCCTGGGTTATTTACCCAATAGTCTTCAGAGGCAATCTGCCAACCCGATACGGTATTTTCCCAATACTCTAATTGCCCGATTATTGTCGGAGGTATCATCGAGGCGTCTACCTCAGAGACAGGGCCGAGTGTATTACCGGAATATTTGCCGAACAGGAAGCGATATTCCATAGATATTGGATCGCCTCCGTCAGGAAGAATACCTCTGAGGGGAATCGTATCGGTAAAGGCATAATCTCCAACCTTTGTCAATCCGGCAAGAGTAAAATCCGAGGTAATCCTATATTGCCCGACCTTGGTGAACAGAGGATAGGTATGGCCGGCAGGAACAACCGGCGCCTTTTTTAAGCATAAGCTCACACAGAAACAAGGCCCTGCGTTCTCCCTGTCAGAATTCCTGCCACGGGACCTGGGCTCAGCAAGCAACTGCGTGCCGGATGGAGTTTCCACGCTGAAATATAGGTCAGGGCCTCCGACCATCTCCCAATTGATCCAGGGAGACAGGGGTGTCTGCTTAAAGTCTTCCGTAGCATAATCTATCCGGAATTTCCCGTTGGCGTTCGTTATAGCTGATCCCAGTGCATCATCCTGAATCCAATCCACATCAAAGGCGCGCACACGCACACCTTGTATAGGCAAGTTGGTTTGGCAAACGGTAACTCTGCCGCAGATAACCCAAGCGCCGAAACGGGCGCGAATACCGCACCAGTACCGATAGGAAATCGTGTAATCCCAAGCGGCGACCAGGCCATTTTCGGCCTCACGCCATTTGGGTTGCAGCATGGTTATCGTAAACTGGAGGGGAGGGTAGTTGGTTGGCTTCCGTTTGGGGACCGTTTCACAGTACACATCTATCTCAAATGCTTCTCCGTTATAATTCTCTTTATCGCCTAACTCAAATAAGAACCTGCCCTGATTATCGGTTTCCGCCTCGGAGATCAAATAGGAGTTCTTTTTCCCCACGTCTTTTTCAGTCAGAATAGAAAATGTTTCTTTTGCATCCACAGAAGCCAAAGCGGTTATGTTTTGTTCCTTGCGGGTTCTGTATAGCCGCACTTTTACGTTAGAAAGCGGTTCTGGACATTGGGTACAAATCAATCCTCGAAGTCTGCCTTTGAAGGTGTAAGTCACTTAATTTCCTCCTTTCAATCATTAAGAATCCAGCGATAAACAACCTGACAGCCACCCTTTTCCCTATTCATCTTGGCGCAATATCACCCCCTTTCTTGGTCACTAACCAAAATATTGCCTAACACTGACCTGGCTTAGGCAACTAAATGACAATCCAGACAAGCTATGGTATACGACTAACTTTCTGTACCTCTCATGTTTTGCTGTTTAGTTAAAGAGGGGGGAACTTGCGCCGTAATCTTATAGGGGTAATCTTTCGCCTAAGTTACTTAATTATCTTATGTCGAACTCACGTTAGTGTAAGGAACTATATGATATATGCCGTATATTCGTGTGCTGTCGGGTCCTCAGACCTGACAGCCTGAACGAGTGGCAGGTTTCCTGAACCTGCCGCCACCTGAACCTGAAAAGTCCGCACCGGCAGGTGCGCTAAGTTCTGGTTTTGGTAGATTGTCAATCCTTGCGTAAGGTGAGTTAATTATAGGAACGCTAAAGAAACATCAAACACACTTCAGTATATATCTATTTGACATGAAATGTCAAATCAAAAATACCAAGACAACCGGGATTAAACGAGCGGCAGTTTTTCTGAACCTGCCGCCACCTGAAAAGTCCGCACCGGCAGGTGCGCTAAGTTCAGCCCAAGCGATGCGATTTTACTTGACAGTGATTATATGTTGCATAAGAATTAACCATCATGCAAGATATAATTATTCAGCCGGCATCGCATCTTAAGGGTACTATTTCTGTCCCTGGGGATAAATCTATTTCTCACCGATCCGTAATGCTGGGATCCATCGCTGAGGGAGAAACAGAAGTTCACGGTTTTTTGGAAGGTGATGATTGCTTAGCTACAGTGCGGGCATTCAAAGAAATGGGGGTAGATATAGAGGAGGTGGGGCCGGCCGTCTTAAAGATCCAAGGCGTGGGCTTGCACGGGTTAAAACAGCCTTCCGGACCGCTTGATTTAGGCAACTCCGGCACCAGTATGCGGCTTCTCTCAGGGGTTTTAGCCGGCCAGGATTTCTATGCTACTCTTACCGGAGATAAATACCTGTGCCGGAGACCGATGCGCCGCATTATTAATCCCTTGCGCCGGATGGGCGCCGACATTTCCGGTCGGGAAGACAAATTTCCACCCTTACATATCCGGGGAGGCCGACTCTCATCTATAGATTATCAATCTCCTTTAGCCTCAGCCCAGGTCAAATCAGCTATTCTTTTGGCCGGATTATCTGCTGAGGGCCGAACCCAAATTACCGAACCGGCCAAATCCAGGGACCACACGGAAAGGATGCTGAAACATTTTGGCGCGGCTTTGGAGGTAGATGGATTACGGGTGAGTATCAGGGGAGGAACCCCCCTTGAAGGGCGGAGGGTAGTTGTTCCCGGGGATTTCTCATCGGCGGCGTTCTTTATTGTTGCGGCTCTCTTAGCGCCCTGTTCGGAGGCGCTGATCAAAGGAGTGGGGGTTAATCCTACCCGCACTGGATTATTGGACGTTCTCCTCGAGATGGGAGCCCATCTCCAGTTGGAAAACAGAACTGAGCTTGCCGGGGAGCCGGTAGCCGATATTCGTATCTGGAGCAGCCGGCTTTCCGGGGTGACTGTTCAAGGGGATATCATTCCCCGCATGATAGATGAATTCCCCATCTTTTGTGTAGCTTGCGCGTTGAGTTCCGGGGAGAGCCTGATCGGTGGGGCCGGAGAGCTTAGGGTAAAGGAAACGGATAGGATTGCTGTTATGGCGCAACAGCTTACCTCCTGGGGAGTGGAAGCGGAAGAGTTTGAGGACGGCTTGCGGATTATGGGAAGGTCGGGGCGCCTTAAGGCTTCCGACCTGGATTGCCTGCGGTTCGGCGATCATCGGATTTCTATGGCTGCCGCTATCGCCGCCCTGGTCTCATCCGGAGATACAATTCTGCGCCGGGAGGAACATATCAAGACTTCCTTTCCCACCTTCTTTGAGTTACTTGAAAGATTGGCCCCCGGATGTATTCGTATATTGTCAATGTGAATTAACAGTTGAAAAAGGTGGGCATCCTCCTTTAAGATTGATATAATGTATTTTATGATAGTAATCAATCAAATCTAAAGGAGGAAAACCCATGCACAAATTATCTTATTGTAATTATGACAACAATGATGAATTATTAATT
>QIEW01000031.1 GCA_003230535.1 bacterium | reverse complement strand
TCCCTGGCATACTGATATGCCTCGTCATACTGTCTGGCCACCACCTCCCAGGAGACAACATTATCCAGATAATGTTTCAGGTTTTCGCCCAACTCCAGGCGGAGATGCTCGTCACATGCCAGGCGAATAACCTCCTGACGCAGCATGTCCTTGTTGGTGAACAACAAGCCGCCTTCGCTCTCTAGGGTCTGGGCCGTCAGGCCCTCCAGGGGGGCGGTAGTGATATAGGGCTTGTTCAGGGCGATGATGCGGGCCAGCGTTCCCGATTGAGTTTCATCTACGGAAGGGAGCACAATAAAATCGCAAATGGCCATGGTCTTATAATAGATATCGCCTCTGGGTATGAACTCATAATAATGGGCGACCCCCTTCCGCTGCAACTCAAGTACCTCGGATTTCCAGGAAATGTACTGAGGCTGGTGATGCGGATCGCGCATGGCCCCGGCAGCGAGCAGATCCCATTTTTCACCCGTCTCCTCCCGGATTTTCTCATGGATATCTTCCCACATGGCAAGCAATATATCCCAGCGTTTGTTGGACTGAATCCAACCAATCATACCCACCACCCTGTCGGACAGACCTGTTCCATCCAGTCCCAATTCTTTTTTTAAGGACGATACCGCATCCAGACCCCAACGTCTGTCCGGTCTGGAGCCATGAGGCACAATCATAATATTCCCGGGCACTTCCCAACCCTGTCCTTCGAAAGTCCATTCCAGCCGCCATTTTTGATAGTGACACTTAAAAAGGACAACATCACATCTTTGGCAGAGTTGATAGACAAAGTCGGCCTCAGTGTCCCTCAACCGTCCATGGATCGTATGGGGCTCGACCACGATAGGGTAGCGATTGATTGCCTCCAGAAGGGTCAGAAACCCTTCGTTGTTGTCTCCCACCCCGCGCTTATCCCGATACTCATAAAGACCGTATTCATGTTGTATGTGCACGGCATATGGGGAGAGTTCCCTAATCTTTTCGGCCGCCGGCTTCCACCAGTCATTGCGGCTCATATCAATCAGGGGAAATACCCCCTCGCCTTGGCCGTCGGTATGGCTTATGACGAGCACTTCTCTGTCAGGGTGGGCTTTTTGAATGAACTCGCGCGCTTCCTCGGCAAAGGTTCCAATCCCGCAGAGCCGCGGCGGGTATGAGCTTACCATAACAATTGGCTTGCTTGACATCCGGTCTTTCCTCCTTAATACGGAACTTAGCGTACCTATCGGTGCGTGCTTTTTGTGGTTCCCTCCCCCTTGACGGGGGAGGTTAGGTGGGGGTGATAGGGTAACTCCAAGAGGTTCCCCCTCCCCTTGATCCCCTCCCCTTAATCCCCTCCCACCAAGGGAGGGGGAAAATGGAAATTCCTATACGTTCAAGTTACATTCAGCTTAAATCGTCTCCACCATTGCCGGCTTTATAGCCATACTGGGAATACATATTCAGGAGGGCCAGGAGCCACGCCAGCGTCGATTCCGCCCCCTGATTTCTATTTGGACTATTGGCGTTTAAACCATCGTAGCAGCCTCCGCTTTTATAGTCATAAAGGGCTGTGTTGATATCATTACGACCCAGGAACCATTCCAGGCAACGATGCGCTTCTATAGTCCATTTTTTATCCTGGGTAACTCTATAGGCTTCGATACAGGCCTCGAGAATACTTTGCGCTTCTAAAGGCTGCTGGTCGAACCTGGCTTTCGAACCATTTTTGGTAAACCAGCCGCGGTTGCCTATGGGTATAAAATACCCTTTTTCGTCAGTTTGAATTCGCAGGAGCCATTCCAAGGAGCGTAGTCCCGCTTGTATCATATCGCCGTTCGGAAGCCATTGCCCGGACATCAGCAAGGCTTGAGGTATCTTGCCATTGTCGTAAGTTACCGTATCCTCAATCCAGGGCCAATCGTCGGTGGCGTTTGCACTATATAAGTCGAACAACAGGTAAGCCAGTTTTTCCCGATACCGTCTTATTTCAGTATCTCCGCTAAACCGTCTGAGATACGCATGTATTCCCACAATACCAAATGCCCAGGAGCGGGGATAGGGAAAATCTAATATGGCCGCCGCCGCCCGCTCAAAAATATCTAAGGCTGAATTACTGAGGTCTTTGGTTTTCGCCAGCGCAATGGCCACCCCCAAACTCCAGACCGCCCGTCCATGACTATCTTCCGAGCCTTCCTCTTCCTCCCATCGGCGGTCGTAACCCATAAAATTACGGAAACGATTTTTCTCCTCATTGAAGGCATGCAGCAGAAAGCTCAAATAGCGGCAATCGAGATTACGCAGTTCACGGCTGTCAGGCGCCAAATCCTGAGCCATAAGAACCGCAATCAGAGCTCTGGCGTTGTCATCCGTGCAGTAGCCGTGGTCCCGGTTAGGCACGATAAATTTAGCGTGCTGGAGGATACCGACGTCATCGGTCAGCCTGATTAAATGGTCGAACTTAATCTGCGGCATATCAAATGAGCTGGACTGCAACCTGGCGGCCTGAAAGATGAGCTTGGGTTTATGCAACCGTTTCTGCTCGACTTCTAAAAATACTTCCAGATAACGCCGGGCCACTTCCTTCCAAATCATTCCCCGGCAAAAGAAGTAGGCCCGTTTCCGCATGGCGTGGCGTTCGACTTCATTGTCGAGAAGATCGATCACCTGCGCCGCCAAGGCGCTCCTGTCCCCGAAGGGCACAATCCGTCCCCGCCCCTCGGCCAGCATCTCTAAGGCATACTCGTAAGGGGTGGAGATGGTTGCTTTACCCGCCCCCATGGCCCAGGACAGGGTTCCGGATACAATTTGGTCCCGGCTCAAATACGATGTTACGTATATATCCGCAGCCCCCAGAAACTCACAAAGTTCTTTCATTTCCACAAATCTATTATGAAAGATGACATGCTTTTTTACCCCGAGGTCTCTGGCCCGCAGTTGAAGAGAAACACGGTAGGATTCGCCTTGCTCTTTTATTACATGAGGATGGGTGGCGCCGAGAACAATATAGACCACATCAGGATGCGCCGCTACTATCTCAGGCAGAGCGTCGATCATAAACTCCACGCCTTTTCCGGGAGATAGCAAGCCAAACGTAAAAATGACCTTACGTCCCTCCACTCCGAACTGATCTTTGAAAAAATTGGAATCAATGAAAGCCAGATCAGGAATACCGTGGGGGATCATAACCACCTTTTCTGCGGGCACATCATAGACGTCTTTTAGGATCTCCACCGCCTTATTGCTCATAACCACCAGCCGGTCTGAGGTTTGGCCGATCTCTTCTATAATAGCCTTCTGCCCCGGTTCAGGATCTGTAAGCACAGTATGCAGCGTAGTCACCACAGGCATACGAAGACTGCGGAGCAGCGTCAGAATAAGACTGCCATAATTACCCCCATAAATTCCAAACTCGTGCTGCAAACAAACCACATTCACCAGGTTGACATTGAGAAAATCGGCGGCCAATTGGTAATCCTGCAACAACTTGTCGCTTACCTCAAACCGAACCTCCTGGGGGTAGGCATACCCTTCAGGTATATCATTCATGACCACCGCATAAAAATTGCTCCCGGGAGCCTCTTTGCACAGCGCTTTCATAAGTTCGGTGGTAAAAGTGGCAATGCCGCATCTCCTGGGAAGGTGATTACCTATTAAAGCAAAGCGTTGGGAATAAGTACGAAAAGAACTAAGCTGCATTATGAACGCTCCCTCTGTTGATCGCCAAAACAAGCCGATGGATATATATTCCAATTCGCATCCAAACCAATAGGGATGACCTTAGCATACTTCCCCAGAGAAAGCCAGGTCGAGCCCGGGTTGTTCCAGGGCGCACGGGCAACCTATGATAGGTGGATTGAGGGGTAGGGTTCTCCCCTAACATCGGTCATCTCTCTCCGGGGGAGAGGAAGTTATAAAAGTCCGCACTGATAAGGGACTTAGAAATATCCAATATACCGTTTTAGGATAAATCGTAATGTTTTTTTTGTATCTGACACCTCCCAAACCGCAGTCAGGTCTGAGGACCTGACTGCACAAAAAAAACCACAAACGGTACTTTAAAATGTTCTAAGTCCCTTAGTGCACATTATTCTTGCCATTTTCAAAACCGCTCCTGACTAATGACAATGAATAACCGGTGTTATTTTATGATAGGGGTTAATATAAGCAGGAGACTTTGCTCCACTTTTTGGGGATCGGCATCGGGCGCCAGATAGATCTGTCCTTTCTCGTCCTGGGTTATGCCTTCCAGGTTTAGGTTCCCTGGATACTGATTTAACTGTTCGCCATATTCTTTCTGCAAGTCGATAAATGCCCCGGAGATGGCGGTCTCAGAAATCTCGAACGACTTGAATAGTGGAAACCTGAAAATCTGCGGCCAGGTTACATCATTGAAGCCCAGGGTGAGGAGATATCCCGGACCGGCGGATATGCCGCTAAGACGGCGGACACCGGTGAGGGTATATTCCCCCCTCTTCTTCCCCTCCAAAGTATAACTATAGAGACTTTGATGAGCGCTAAAATCCTGCGACCCTTCTTCCTGGATATAGAGCAGACCGGTATCAGGGGAATAAGTTATCCCTTCCAGCCCCCTGTTAGTGGCCATGTTTTGTCCCTCTACCTGGAATATGGCCAGCAGTTTCCCTTGCGAAGTGAGCTTAAGCACGGCCCGGTTCGCCTCGGAAACCACATAAAGCAGCCCCTTCTTATCTACCGCTATGCCCTCAAGATCAAGGGACTTGGCGTTAAAACCCTGCTTTGGAAGGAGCGGGGAGCCGGAAGGGATAGACACTTGAAAACTGCTCAGCAGCTTACCGTCTGGAGAGAGATGATAGATGCGGTTGGCTCTGTCAGATACCGCCCACAGGGTTCCGGTGTCCGCCCCTCCTTTGTGGTAGGTTAACCCGGAGAGGTAGTGGATGTTGTTTAAGGGGTGTAAAGTTAATTGATAACGGGAGTGTTGGGGCTGTTGTTTAGGTGCGGTTTGGCGTTTTTTAGCCTTAAGATTGCGAATCCGCCCCGTAACTTTTGTTCCGAATTTTTCGACTCGGAAGCAAAACTATAACTACCCCAACAAGCGACAATAGTTATTAATATTGTCCAGAAAAATATCCGGATGAACATAAAGTGAGCTGATCGATTGTGCGTTATCGTCATGGCGGCCTCATGGTTAATAATGATTTATGGTTTTATTTACTTGATAGTATAGGCAATCCCATTTTTGGAGTTTATTAAAACAATAAGATACCACAAACTTATTTGTGGCGGACAAAAATCCACCTGAAAAAATCCCCCTTAATCCCCCTTTGCCAAAGGGGGAGACAACGGATTCCCCCTGGAGATTAACAGGTTCCCCTCACCAAGGCAATTGGTTGCGGGTCGTGAATGAAAAGATTAACGGGTTCCCCCCTTTAATAAAGGGGGGCAGGGGGGATTTAAACCCCGCCCGGAGGGGCGCTTTGTTCAATTGTGATTTTGGGGTGTCTCTTTGGGTTTAGGTTCGTTGCCCTTGGACGTAGGCTCCTCTGGCTTTTGGGGCGGTTCGTAATCTTCTTCCATGGCTCGCTTGAAACGCCGGATGGCTTTGCCCAGGCTGTCCATTACTTCCGGAAGCTTGCCTGCCCCAAAGATAATCAACACCGCCAGTAAGATTAACAGTAACTCTCCCATCCCGATGCCGAACATGATGTGAACCTCCTTTATGTTGCAAGATGAGGAAGGAAAATTCTCATCCTTCATCCCTCACTTCTCACACTTCTCTTTCCGGTAATTTCAGGCTGCCAATCAGAGAATGGATATCAGCCACCCCATTTTCCAACAAGTAAGTTTCTATGCCGGCCACAATTTTGGGGATGGCTTGGGGATCTATAAAATTAGCTGTGCCCACTTCCACCGCATGGGCCCCTGCTATTATATACTCCAAAGCATCTTCTGCACAACAAATTCCCCCGATACCGACAACGGGGATTTCCACCTTTTTAGCAACCTCCCAGACCATCCTCAACGCAAGAGGTTTTATCGCCGGGCCGGAAAGACCGCCGGTTATATTGGCCAGTTTAGGCTGCCGGCTCCGGATATCTATGGCCAAACCCAAGAAGGTGTTCACCAGAGACAAAGCGTCAGCGCCGGCCGCTTGAGCGGCTTCAGCTATGGCCGCAATATCCGCCACATTAGGGGAGAGCTTCACCCACAGGGGGAAATGTGTGGCTTGGCGCACCGCCGACACAATTTGGTAGGTGGATGGAGGCGTGGCGCCAAACTGCATTCCGCCCTGCGTTACATTGGGACAGGAGATATTGAGCTCCAAGGCGGCTATCCCTTCCGCTAAGGAGAGTTCCCTGGCTACCGTAATGTATTCCGCTTCTGTGTGCCCAAAGATGTTGACGATAATGGCGGTATCATAATTGCGTAACGCCGGAAGCTTGGTTTGGAGAAACCTCTTGACGCCGACATTCTGCAAGCCGATGGCGTTAAGCAGTCCAGCCGGCGTCTCAGCCAACCTGGGAGTGGGATTCCCTAATCGGGGTTCCCATGAAAGCCCCTTGGTAACAATTCCTCCTATTTTACCTAAATCCGTCCAGGGAGCATATTCCTCCCCATACCCGAAAGTTCCGGAAGCTGCCAGCGCCGGATTCTTCAGCCTTACGCCGCCTACTTCTACCTGCAAATTGGGCTTTACGGAGTTTAGTTCCATATTAGTTTTTCGGCCTCAAAAACCGGCCCCTCCAAGCAGACACAGGCATGGCGGTAGTCTCCGATGCCATAATCCTCCCCTTCCGGCGCCTTAGCCTTGATGACGCAACCCAGACATGCCCCCACTCCACAAGCCATCCTGGCCTCCACGGAGACCTGGATGGGAAGCTGTCGCTCCTCTGCTATCCGGCTAATTTCGGCCAGCATACCCCACGGGCCGCAACTGAAAATCTCCTGGCGGAACCCAGTATCCTGTTCCAGTACATCGCCCAGGACACCGGTAATCAACCCTTTTTCGCCCCGGGAACCATCTTCGGTGGATAGATGAAGCTTGGTCGTTAATTTTTCAAACTCCTCTATCGCCAACAGGTCAGCGGACGTTTTTCCCCCAACAAACACTGTGAGCGGGACTTGCCGTCCGGCCAACTCCTCAGCTAAAAACAGCAATGGAGCCACCCCTGCCCCGCCTCCCACCAGTAATGCCTGAGCGGGGGGGTCTGATCTGCCGGGCTCGATAAGTCTAAAACCCTTCCCCAGCGGCCCTAAAATCTCCAATTGCGCTCCCGGTCGGGAGAGGCTTATCAATTCCGTCCCCCGGCCAACTACTGAGATAAGAAGCCAAATTCTGTTCCCCTGGCGCCGATGGATGCTGAATGGCCGGGATAACAGCGGATCATAGCCGGGGCCGCATCTAAGCATCACAAACTGACCTGCTTGCGCTGACTGAGCAACTTTTGGGGCCTCAAGTTCCAATATAAAATATGAAGAGGTAAGTTCTATAAGTGACAGTATCTTAGCTTCCATCATGTCCATTATAAAAGTGTAGAAGCAGGAAAGTCAAACCAAACCAAAACCGCCTAAAGGCAGATTAAACGGCCTTCGGACGGATGCAGGGGTGGATACGTCTGCTGTCCGCCCCCCATTCGGGCTGACAACTGAGGTTAACCTCTTACATTATACTATAAAAGGGATTGCTCTGCCTAATCCCCGCTTGCTTTACCAAATATTTAGGCCAGATCATCCCAAACTACCCTCTCCACCCAACCTATCTCATCTCAAACTACCTGCTTTTTACCCAATTCTCCCAGTACAGACTTCGTAATCCGCCCTGCAAGAAAGAGGACTAACGCCAACAACATCAATGAATTGCAAGAATATTGGACACTCGTGTTTCGGGAGTCCCTCCC
>QIEW01000231.1 GCA_003230535.1 bacterium | reverse complement strand
ACAACAAAGGCCATAGCATCTATCACTATGACCTCTGTTAAGTATTTGTATACCAGTATTATTACTGAATATACAACGATCTGGCTCCCCGAACTTGACCAGACTGATTCGGTTATCTTTGAGAAAGTGACTGCCGTTGAGTTGCCGCAGTATTATGGCAATGGGCGACCTGTGAGGCCACCTGCTTAAGTTATGCCTTAATTATCAATTGGATGTAATGATTTGCTAATCGTTACCTTAGCCCAAAGTAACGATTGTAACGATTAGAGGTAACGATTATTTTAAGGTTGAAATGTTTTGAATGGTGTACTCAATTTTGAGTACAACCGTACTCAGTCGTAACTACCACTCAACTTGATGGCCATTCCAAATAAGCTACCTGAGACTTGTAATTGCTAACCAGCTTCAGTTTGGTCAATACATCCTCAAAGCCGATCAGTAGGGGAACACTGTCGTCTTCTACCAGATATGCCTTGACCTTAAGGGGCATAGAGACCTGCTTTTCACCCAGAAATACTGCTGTAATTTCCCCCAATTTTCCTTGCACGGTTGTCTCCTCTGTAGAGCCCAGACCGTATAGTTTTACGGAATGCTCAGAGAGCCAATTTATCTCTGCCTTGCTCCATATGGAGAAGGGGATTACGGTAATGGAACTGCCGGTATCCACGATGGCCTCATAAGTAGCTGTCCAGCCGTTAGGGGTCTTTAGTCGCAGCCAAGCCATCAGCCCCTGATATACCGGAATGGGAGGCCCTGTTCTAATAGCTCCAGGTCAACACGAGCGCTTATTTTCAGGTTGATCCGGTTAATAGACATGCAGCCCCTTCTCTGCCAGGATTACCGGAAATTCCTGCCGGCCGGTTTTTTCCCGCGCCATTCTCTCTACCTCAGAGATTACGCGTCCAGCAGCCACTACCATTTTGTTGACAATAGCTACCCATTGGTTCGGATATTCACTGGCCAGTTCAGCCAGATGCTCATGTGCCCAGTTGCTGTCTTCCAGATACTCTCTGGAAGCAGGGGATGGAAGGGATTCATTTTTGTCCATTTTTCTGACCTCATATTAAGAAATTCAGCAGCATAACTACACTATATGATAGCCGCCCTTGTTAGGTTTGTCAAAATCTGTTCTCTTCCGCTGGTTTCGAAGTTTTCCCAATATTCATGACATACCTGGCGCTTCTCCCATTTCCCTCCCTGATAATTAGCCCTTTATCCATTAGTTCCTCACACCAAGCAGCGATGGTTTTGGGAGCTACGCCGAACATTTGGCGGGCGGTTTTGTTGTTAATGGAGCCGGTTTCTCTGATATGATCCAATATACGCCGCTGTTCGGGGGAGAGTTTTTCCTTATCTTCAGAAGGCTTGGCGGCTTCAGTTTTTGGGGTATTATCCTTTGGCGGACGGATATGAGCTAGCCTATATTTATCAATCTTGGCTTTGAGGGTGTTTTCGGTGATGCCGAGTTTAGCCGCCGCTTCTTTCCTGGTTTTGAAGCTGGATAAGGCTTGCCGGATGGTTTCCTTTTCGACAATTCCTAAATTACAGCTGCCCGCGTTTTGGATGATCTCGGCCTCAGATTCGGAAATTTTTGTATCAAAATCTTCAGGAAATAAGGTATCTGACTGGGAGAATAGTATTGCTCTGGATACCATATTTTCTAGTTCCCGCACGTTCCCCGGCCAGTCACAATATTTTAATCGAGCTAATGTTTTACGGCCCAAGTGTTTTTCTGGCTTACCATGCTTGCCACAATACTTTTTGATAAAGTGGCGAACCAGGGGTTCAATATCCTCCTTGCGCTCCCGCAGGGGAGGAATGTGGATTCTGACCCGGTTCAGGCGATGGTACAAATCCTGGCGGAATTCCCCTTCCTCTATCATCTGTTCCAGGTTCCGGCCGGTAGCGGCAATAATTCGCACGTTTACCTTCTTCGCTTCAGTGCCACCCACCCGGAGAAACTCTTTCGCCTGCAGAAGGCGCAAGAGCTTTGCCTGCATCTCTTCTGTGATGTCGCCAATCTCGTCCAGCAAGATTGTGCCGTTATTGGCGGCCTCAAATATGCCGTGTTTGCGTTCATTAGCCCCGGTAAAGGCCCCTTTTTCGTAACCGAACAATTCGCTGTCCAGGAGGTTGCCGGAAAATTGGGTGCAATTTATTGGCAGATATATGGATTCCTTGCGAGGGCTAAGATTTACGATTTCTCTAGCGACTAACTCCTTGCCGGTGCCAGTCTCCCCAGTAATCAGAATAGTTTCCTCGATGGGGGCTGCCTGAGTTATTGTCGTCTTTATATTTTCCCAGAGCTTGCTCTTGGTGATCAGGCCGTCAACCTTCGGTGATCCCAGAATTTCATGGCGCAGGATTTTATTTTGCAGGCAAATGTCTTTTAGCAGCTGGCCTTTCTTTACCAGTGTTTCCAGCCAGATATCCAGGTCGTCTTTGTCCACAAAATCCACGATACCATATTCCAGCAGCCTAATGGCGGTTTTGCTGGACTGGAGGCCGGAGATAACCACTACCGGAACCAGGGGCAGTTTTTCTTTTATGTGCTTAAGGAGCTTTACCCCAAAAGTTCCCTGCTTATCTACTTTACCCCCTTGATTTTCGGGCAGGCGCAGGTCGAGGAAGATGTAGTCAAAGTCTTCACGCTGGAGAGCTTTCAGCGCATCCCGGTATGAGGCGGCTATTTTAAGTTGATAGTGTTTTTCAATCCTTTGCCGGATGTGTTCTTGATCATGCTCCTCATCTTCGATTAAAAGGATGGTTTCCTTGACCAAGGTTACACCTCAAAGGTTATTTTAAAGCTGGTTCCCCGACCGACCTGGCTGTCTTCAATGCAAATATTCCCGCCGCTCTTGAAAACAGCCTCCCTGACCAGGGCCAAACCGAGTCCGTCGCTTCCCTTGGTAGTGTGCCCCGGATCAAATATTGATCCCCAACGTTCAGGTTCTATCCCCCGACCATTGTCAATTACCCATAATTCTATGGCGTGGTGATTCCGTCGGGTTCTTATAGTGATAAGCTTTTCCCTCTGTTTAGCAGAAAAGCTTTCAGCGGCGTTCTGGATCAGGTTCAGCAGGGCATCAGTCACTCCATCTTTATTCAGGAATAGCTCAGGGATATTCTCCTCGCGCTCTAAATCCAGCTTGGTCTGTATCCCTTGGTTTTGTAACATGTCTTGATTGGTCTCCAGGGCCGGCTTGCGCCAGAGAATTTAAGTTATGCTGCATACCCTCCAGGTAGTTGAATACCCTAGACAGGCTCTTTTTAAGTACCCGCTTCAAGGGAGTGAGTCTATTCTTTATACTTTCAGCGGAATCGGGATGCTGAAAAGCTAAAGCTATTTCCTGAATCTGGTTGTCTAGCTCAGGGAAGAAGGATCCCCCCAGGGATTGGTTAATCAAGCCCATTACCTGCTGATACTCTTGTTGGAATATGTTAAATATCCGCCCGGCCTGATTTGTCTCATCCTTTTTGAGTTCGGCTTCTATATCACTGAACATGTGGTGCAGCTTGTTGTGTTTTAAACTGGAGACAGCCAGGTAAATACTTTTCAAATCAGATACCGACAGTTTCACCAATCCCGCCAGGAATGCCTGCTCCCATGCCAGTGGCTGCTGCCTCAGGTTAGTCTGCTTTTCCGTTTTATAAGGCGTCCCGGCGGTAGGATTGGAGGGCAAAGCTTCTCTTGCCGCGTTTTCCTCTCCCTCTGGAAGCATCGCGGAGGCTATCTTAAATACTTTGTCTTTTAGTTTCTGGGCAATATCTTTAGAGAATATTTTTCCAGTTCCTTAAGAGATATCTTCTTTAGCTTCTGGACGGTGTTTACGCCTTTATCCAAAAGATGCCTGATTTTGTTCCGCCCCAGGCGGTTAACCCGCAATGAAGCTATCTCCAGAGCTTCAGGTTTAACCTCAATACAGTTCACTTAAGCATAATAATACTTGTAGTAGTGACGGCATGAAGCTGGTGTGATGTAGACCGACGACGAATTTTATAT
>QIEW01000178.1 GCA_003230535.1 bacterium | reverse complement strand
AATGAAGCAACGCTTAGACGGGCTTTTAGTATCCCGAGGATTGGTGGCCACAAGAACGCAGGCCCAAGCCAGAGTTTTAGCGGGAGAGGTCTGGGTGGCAGGCCGGCAGGCCCAAAAACCGGCTGAGCAGGTTATAGATAATGCCCAAATTGAAATTCGGGGGCCGGAACTCCCCTTTGTAAGCCGTGGGGGAGTGAAGTTGGAGCATGCCCTGAACATATTTAAGATATCGGCGGCTGGTAAGGTAGCCGTAGATATTGGAGCTTCTACCGGTGGATTTACCGATTGTTTGCTGCAACGCGGGGCGGTGCGGGTCTATGCAGTGGATGTAGGCTATGGACAGTTAGCCTGGAAGCTGAGAGGCGACCCGCATGTAGTAGTGCTGGAGCGCTTAAACGCCCGATATTTACAGCCTGACCATCTCAATCATGAGAAGGTTGAGCTGGCGACCGTAGATGTATCCTTTATCTCACTGACGAAAATTCTCCCCGCCATAATGCCAATCCTAGCAGATAAAGCCGAGGTTGTGCCCCTGGTAAAACCTCAATTTGAAGTCGGCAAGGGAAAGGTCGGTAAGGGAGGAATAGTCAGAGACCCTGAAAAACACCGACAGGTACTGGATAACCTGGCAGGTTTTTCCCGGCAACTAGGGTTTATGGTACAAGGGATGGTTCAATCTCCCATATTAGGGGCTAAGGGGAATACCGAGTTTTTTCTCCATCTTGTCTGGGGTGAAACATAGTATGAGACATCAGTCGGCAGGCCGTTGGGGGGGGATAATAATATTGGGTGTGGTGTGGTGGTTTAACCCTGGCGCTGCCGGCGCCTGGGCCAGACATGACCTGATCACTCCGCCTATCCTGGAAGGTCTGGATTGGCTGGATCAGTATGAACAAATTCCGGTGACTCCATATCGTTACCGGGATGACACCCTGAATCCTAAATTCAAGGTCGTCTATGCTAATCCTGAAGCCGAGAGCGCTTTCCCTGGGGGGGATAGGTTCGTCTGGTATGACCTTGATTCTGGGAGAAAATATGGTTTCCGGGGAGCGCCTTTAGGCGGGGTGACCTCAGCGCGCCGGATACTTACCGAATATAGCAATGAACCGGATTGGGGCATGGATAAGGGGTTATCGGTCTCCTGGTCGCAGGGTTTTATGGCCGGCAGTCAAGGTTTTCGACATATGTATTATCCGGCGTTTACCTTCCATCTCCCTTATCCCTTTTTCCCTCAAGGAATATCCCCGGAGCGGGCGGCCCATTTCTTAGACTATGCCCGGCAGGCATATCTCCAACATGATCTTTATTGGTGCTTCCGCTTCCTGGCGCGTGCCCTGCATTATGTGCAGGATATCGGTCAACCTTATCATACCTACCAGACCAGTATCAGGTTTATTGTTCTCTCCAGACCAATCGCAGGCACCACCCAAGCCACCAAGAACTACCATTTCGCTTACGAGAGCTTTGTAGCGTACCGTCTGGCTGCCGAGGCTGCCGGAAAGGCGCCTCTCACTCCGCATTATTATAGCCTGGCCTTAACTGATGGTGTTCGCAGGCCGGTGGATAGTGCAGCCGATTTGATCAAAAGTGTAGCCAGGGAAAACAGTTGTCATGTAGGAAAAACTTTTAAATCGAGCGTCCGGTTTTTGGGGGAGAAATTCCACTCGGCACAGGAAGTCCGCCTCTTGCAAAAGGAGGCCGAGCGGCTGCTGAGAGTTAAGTCTCCCGCCCGCAAGGAGTTCGACCAGCAAGTCAGGCGCGCCCTACAACTTACCGGCTCCGCCGCCGGGAGCTTCCTCGAATATGCCCGTCAAACCCTGCTTGAGCAGCCACCGCAAGTCCCACCGAAATAATAGTATTGCCCTAAATTCTGTAATGTCATACTTCAATTGACAAATATAGGTGTAACCGGAAATCGAAACCGATGAGTTATTTACATACGACTACTGAGTAAGTTTTGATGGCAACTTAGGGCTTAAAAGTAAGCAAGAGCCTTTCTTTGGGTTCTCCGCTCTTTTATATTTTTCGGAAAACTGCCGTCCTCTTGTCGTATTAATACCGACATTGGTGAATTTATGGTTGGCCATTGCTCTTTTAGGATATTAGCAGGTTCATCACCTTCAAAAACGAGGAAGCTGTACTTGCGGTAATGGGGCAGCTTACGTCCTAAACCGGATATGGCCGCAATATTATCTGTCACCACCCAGACGATGGCATTGCTTGGGTTTACCGGATTTCCGGCGGCGAAAACCAGCGAGTGATTTTTGCGGTCAACCCCAGTATCATCAAAATTTACTTTAAGATCGTGAATTGATACACCATAATCTGAGAGTTGTGCGGCCATTTGGGATCGAAAACTATTTTCCCAACCGAAAAGCCATACCGCCCGGTCGCCGGGGAGTTTCTCTATCTCATTATCATATTTTATTTCAATCCTGCTTGACCTGGATTTTGCCCAAGCCGCGCCAAGTTTGTGATACTCTCTTTTCATCTTTTCCGCAGCTCCCGCCGGAAGAATAATCAATACATTCCCGGCCCCAAAGACTTGAGAAAGAGCCGGAGGCGTCTCATTCCGGGCCAGCCGGCGAAACAGATCAAATTCAGGGTCCACATCCAGGCGATATGGGGCGGCGGGCAAACTTAATGAAATTCTAAGTTGCTTATCATTCATTACCTGGGTACTCCGGTATGGTTTTTCCTGATCTTTCAGATAAACCGCTATGGGTACAGGCAGCTTATAGGCCGGCCCCGGTTGGGTCTGCTCTATGGTGGCCGTAAGGATATATCGGTCAGCTTCTCTCTTATAATTTACTTCCCCAATGTGCAGCTCCGGCGCTCCGGGGCGTCTAACCCACTGATTGAATTCAGTAGCCAGCTTTCTTCCGGAAACTTCGGCAAAAGCTATCCTTATGTCCTCAAATGTGGCCCGCCGAAATTTGTTGTCCTTATAAAATCTTTGGAGCCCCTTCACAAAAATATCGTCGCCCAACTCTCTTCGCAGCATATGGTAGAACATCAATGTCTTATCATAACCGACCGCTTGAGTGACAGAACTGTGGCGGAAGCGAAACTCTGTTAAGGGAAAATCCTTATTTTTAGATACATAGTCGGTATAGCGCTGCAATGCTGTGCGACGGTATTGCAGCCCCCTGCCTTGTTGCTCTTTAATCAGGTGATCCGCCAGATAACTGGTAAGGCCCTCGCACCAATTGCCTTTTCGGTAATCCACAAAAACACCGTTCCCCCACCAATTATGCAGAATTTCATGAGGGTATGAGGAGTGCAGGATAAAAGGAAATCTAATGACCTTGGGCCCCAGCAGAGTAAAGGAAGGCATCCCATAACCGGTTTCCCAGAAATTTTCCACTAAAGCAAATTTTTTATACGGATAGGAACCGATAAGTTTACCATACATCTTGAGATAACCAATTGTGGTCTCAAGGTACCTCTGGGCCAGTTGTTTGTCGGGTTGACGCAAAAATACCGTTGCTTGAACGCCTTGCCACTCCCGATTATACTCGGTGAACTTATTTCCGATTAGGTAGATCTGCTCTTGAGGCTCGGGAGATTTCCATCTCACAGAGGCCCATTCCTTACCTTCTGAGTGCAGGGCGCGCTTCCCTTGGCTAATAATATTCCAGCCTTTGGGAATTCTTACATCAAGAGTAAATGTTAACAGATAGTGATTGAATTTTGGATACCAGAAAGCGGCATCGCCAAGATAAATACCGGTCGAGGAGATTAGACCTGCCGTAGCGCTAAAACTGTCATCGTATTCTTCTCCCAGACGCTTTAAGGGATGATAGATAATCCCCTTATATTTTAGGGTAAAAGTTTGCGTCTTTGGGGGAAGAACGGCCTCGTATTGTTTCCATTTCCGAGCTTTGTGTTTTACATTCACACTAATATCGAAATGAATCTTTGCCGGAAAAATCTTAACACCTGCGGTTGTGGAAACCGGGGTAAGGTTTTTGTGAAGCCGGAAAGTTAATTTACCCGCCTTTACGAGATTTTTTTCCTGGAGTGTTATTTTATCTTCTACTTCTATAAAGCTTGTTTCCGGTCTCAATAAAACTTTTAACTCATGATGGATGATCTCTTTCGCAGATAAGGAAACCGGTAGATTAACCAATATAATAAAAAACGGAAACAGACGGCTAAAATGCTTCATGCTTCCCCTAATCCCCGTACTCTGCCTTAGAGCAGCTGTCCCGCATATCCTTAAGGAAGGGGAGTTGGGAACGTATTTTAGTAACTTCATTAGCGTCTAGCTCTCCTACAATGAACTCATCCTTCTCATCAGCAGAACAAATATCATAACCTAAGGGATCAAATATATGGGATCTTCCAGAATACTGAATACCATTACCATCCGTCCCTATTCGATTAACACCAATCACATAGCACTGATTTTCAATAGCTCTGGCCTTAAGCAGGGTTTCCCAATGATCTTCCCGGGTTTTGGGCCAATTTGCTATCACGAATATCGCTTGGACCTCCTTAGCTATAATCCTAAATACTTCCGGAAACCTCAAGTCATAACAAATAAAAATACTTGCCGGAACGCCGTCTATATTGAAGATAACGACGTTATTACCGGCATGATAATATTGATCCTCACCTGAGAGGGAAAACGGATGGATTTTACTAAATTTAGCGCTAAGCGCCCCTCTTCTGTCGTACGCTACGGCTAAATTTACCCCCTTTTTTTCTCCTAATACTTTTGCGGCGTATCCTGCGATTATGTTTATGCCATATCCTTTTGCCATCCTCGACAATACTGTGGCCGTCTCTCCTTTTTCATCCTCCATAACAGCGGAAATATTCATGGAAAATCCCGTATTGAACATCTCAGGAAAAACGACAACATCGCAACCCTCCCGGGTCGCCATCTTTACAAATACTTCCGCCTTAGCATAGTTCGCCTCTTTTGATTCCCAGACAATATCTAATTGAACTAAGGCTATTTTCATGAATTTCGGCTATTGTTAGCGGATAGTATCCGCCGTCATTTTTTAAAAACAGATTAAGGATTTTTGCAGTGGAATCAAACCTAACAGCAACTTTTTTCTCACTTTAAGTTACTTAGTCAGGTTTACGCAAACCTATAATCCTGCCCGTAAAAAAGGATTTTAACCGCAGAGGTCACAGAGATTTAATAATTTTAGAACTCATGAGCCTCTTGCAAAACTAGCTTAGATTGTCCCCTCCCGTAAAAACGGGAATCCATAAGTTGCTGATGCCTACATAATCTGGATTCCCGATAAAAGCTCTCGGGAATGACATTTTCAGACTTTTGCAAGTGCCTCTGTGAACAGAAACACAAACAAGAACCATACAATACCAATAATGGTTGTAAAAAAGTATTTCTTACTTATTTTTATCTGGTACGGGCGAGGG
>QIEW01000259.1 GCA_003230535.1 bacterium | reverse complement strand
CTTCGTGATTATTCAAAATATCTACCTAACACATTATATACACTTCTCCATAAAATACAACTCCTCTACCTCAACTTTTTGAGAAGTTACAAAATTACCAAAAAGTGACCAAAAAGCGACTGGAAAATTACCAGGCGTCCCAACAATTGGCATAATATTTGTCAGATCCTAAACGGGCAGTACCAAATCAGGTATGCTTGCTTGAACTTGACAGAACCCGTCTCCGGTGATACATTGTATATACATAAATAAACGGAGGTGATTCATTATGGTAAAAAAACTGACCGCCCATGGCAACAGCGCAGCATTGATCATTGA
Source organism: bacterium (assembly GCA_003230535.1). Classification (GTDB taxonomy): domain Bacteria; phylum SZUA-182; class SZUA-182; order SZUA-191; family SZUA-191; genus SZUA-191. The sequence continues at coordinate 3,737 of QIEW01000259.1, read as the reverse complement.
CAAACCAATCCTGAAATTACTTAAAATCGGTATGGATACACCACTGGAAATAACTACGGATGGAAAGAATCTTATTATTTCTCCGGTACAGGATGCCGACAGGGAAGATAAATTCCGCGGTGCACTAGCCAAGGTTAATGCCCGGCACGGCAATACTTTAAAGAAGCTGGCCGGATAATACTATGTCGGAGATTATGCCTCTTCCGCAGAATCTGTGGGTAAGATGTGTGGTTCAGGCAGCTTGCCGAGTGTATGATACAAGGCTGTTTGCAGGCAATCTGTTGATCTGAAGCCATACGCTTTCCTGAAGAGTCAGATTTGCTTTAAGGTTCATACCCTCCACCGCACCGGAGGAGGCGCATACCTCCTGCCCTGAACCAGTTGAGAATAAGCGGCTTGTGTTTGCGGAGCATCCGGACTATAGATTTCATGGGTTCAAGGTTGGTTTGCAGAGTTCTGGTAACCCAATTCTCCAGGAACTTGTCCGCCCAGGCGGGGCTCTTATATTCCCAGAAACGCTGGAAGTCTTCCCGCAGAAGATATGCTTTTACGGAGGCCAGGTTAGCTTTGAGGATTTCGCCTAAGCGTGCGGTCTGCTTTTCGCTCAAGTTGGCCGGCCGGCTTCAGCAGCAGCCGGCGGCTCCTTATCAACACATTGGGCTGACCGCTCTCCTGTAGCTTCTTGACCACATCCTAAGCGGATATGATCAATAGCCTCGTTAAACTTTTTCACCTGAAAGTCTCGCTTTCATAATAGGTTGGTGTTTACGCAACCGAGGAACCTGCGCTCTCAACCGGAGGTTGACAGCCAAGCGGGGATATGGCAAATCCGTTCGTCAAAAATGCGTAAACATGCTATGTTTCATGATATGGAAGCGGTCCGGAATATTTTTGGCCTGGGGCGCTTTTTTTGATTACCCTAAGATGAAGGCGCCCACATGTCTGAGCAGACAAACCTGAGGCTCCGGCAGAACTCTTTGCCCATTTCCCCCGGAAGAATTTCAGCAGGGTCTTGACCCGGCGTTGCGGGCCGCACCATAACAGGCGTTTGCACCACTCATCCAGTTGATAAACCAGGGTTAAGTAGTTTTGCCCACCAGATGTATGAAACTCATCCACCCCTATTGTCTCCACCTTGTCCAGCTTACGGTGCGCCAGGCCGTAATCCACTACATATTTCACCGCCCGGTAAACCTCTGTTCCAACTGGTTCTGAATATCCGGGCCGCCTCCAGCCAACTCGAACCGCCTGGCCCAGGAAGCCAGGAACACCTTGTAACTGGCGGCTTGGTGCTCCTTGCTTTGCGCCCAGGGCGCATGTTCAACTAAAACCCCATGGGCCGGACAATCAGCCCGCCGGGGTGAGTAGCGGAAAAAACTTTGAATCCCCACAACGGTACATATTCATATAATCTCATGGGTTGAGTGTCATAAACTCCGTGCTGTTGACGGCAAACCGGACATTCCGGTAAAGCATTGGCCCTGAGGCGTATCTCCACTACTAACGCTTCTTCCCCACTTACTGTCTCCCATCGCACCTTCCCATAAACAAAGGACTTGTATTTCTTCTACTTTGTTGAGTAAAGTCTTAATCAGCATTGCCCCTCCCGGTTGCTCGTGTGTCTGATGTTCCCCAAAAAAACCAGGCAGAGCCTAGAGCCATTACAAACCGTCAGCGGTTGTTGAACGTAGTATTTACAGTAAATTAGCAAGCGGAGGCTTTATATAATTTCCTGTAGTATAAAAAACATCTTTATACACTAACCGGAAGGCAATGCTCTACTTTTTTCTGCTCCTTCGCCTTTCCCCGCTGTGGATATGCCGTGCCGTGCAAAAGTCGAATACACCCTTTCCCCATAACCACACGCATAATCCCCGACTTTTACAGCAGCACTTGGATAACTCCTTCGGAGTTACCCACCTTCTACAATATAGCAAGCACATTCCCACAGCTACCTCATCCCATATTCTCTACCCACAGATTCTGCGGAGGAGGCCTAAATTTAAACTCGTCGGATTTCGACACTTTTAGCTTTACCGAAAGACTGGGGCTTCTGGTGGACCGTGAACACGGCGAACGTGAAAACCGCCGCCTGACCTCCCGGCTCCAGAACCCCCAAACTAGAGACAACAGGCATGTCTGGAGGATATCGATTATCAGGCATCCAGAGACATAGACAGGTCGCAAATCAAACAGTTAGGAACCTGCCAATGGATCAGGGATCACCTGAACATCCTGATCACCGGCCCCACCGGCGCCGGGAAAAGTTTTATCGCCTGCGCCTTGGGACACCGGGCTTGTATGGATGGTTTTAAAGTCCTGTACTTTCGCTCACCCCGCCTGTTTGGGGATCTGGCCGTAGCCAAGGGTGACGGACGTTACAGCAGGCTGATGAATACTATTGCCAAAACCGACCTGCTTATTATTGACGACTGGGGCCTATCCACATTAACAGACCAGGAAAGGAGGGATCTATTGGAAATCGCCGAAGACCGGCACGGCCTGCGCTCCACCATAGTGGCCGGACAACTGCCCGTAGAACACTGGCATGAGGCGATCGGCAATCCCACTCTGGCTGACGCCATTCTGGACAGATTAGTCCACAACGCTTATCAAATCAACCTGAAAGGAGAATCCATGAGGAAAAAGAAAAACCGGACAGAGCCCGGAGCCATCTACAATCGCTGACTATACCATTAGTGTTTGCAGTAAATTAGCTGGCAATAGCTTATATAGTTTCCTGTAGTATGGAAAACAAAAAACTTTGCCAAAAAATAATTTTGCGGTATGATGAGTTGTCAGCTTTGCCGCCTTGTGGAAATGGCGTTTCTGTGGAAAACTTTTTAAAAAAACAAAAAGTTTCCGCACAAACACTTGGATAACTCTCCATTTCATTCCGAGTTACCCACATTACCACAAGACCATCTGACTATGATATTTTTTTTGAATTTAAAATTAAAACAAGGAGGGTTCGCTTCGCTCACTTTTGGTGTTTAACAAAAACCGGAATCGGTGTTTAATGTCACCGGAATACGCAAGGGGTGGTGCAAGGCTTAGCGAGGATGGGCATCCATTGTTTTACGCTCTCTGTTTGGAGATTTGTTTCTCTGTTACGAAGACAACCTTAGTTTTCAATATTACGGAAAACGGAAAAGATGCTAACCTGCCTTCATAATTCTTGAAAATACTGGTATCGTTTTTTGCCTTTATTGGGGTGGACTGGTTGGCAAATGTTTTGCTGAAAAAGGGAACCTGAAGGAGCGCCCGGTGCGATTGATGTTACTACCCTTCTTCCGGCGGCAAAAATCATTTGCTTGCTCCCTCGTTGCCTGTTAATCCAGGCTTGGCTTAGTATAAACTCCGTAATGCACTTCGTAGGGCGTCTTGTATCCCAGTGACTGATGATAACGCCGATGATTGAAAAGATCAAAATAATTATTCAAACCCTTCCTGGCATCGGCATAGACCCGAGCCGTCTTTTATATATACCTCTTCGTATTTTACGCTTCTCCACAGCCGCCCGGAAAAGATGTTGACCCGCCCCCGGCCATCCACGCTGATGTCGATCCCTCTCCCAAGCAGCATCCCGGTGAAAAAATTGCTGGTGAATTGCGAACCCTGATCGGTGTTGAATATCTCCGGACAGCCCAAGGATAAGGCCTCCTCCAGCGCTTCTATGCAAAAATATGTCTCCAGGGAATTACTCAAGCGCCAGGCCGGCACATAACGGGAAAACC
>QIEW01000119.1 GCA_003230535.1 bacterium | reverse complement strand
TGGATCGTTTGGTTAGCGCATGTTTGGGGGATGAATATTCTGAGTTAAAAATTTACGCCAAAGCAGAGTGGTTTAATCCTGGGGGTTCAGTAAAAGACAGACCCGCCAAAAGGATGATAGAAGACGCCGAAAAAGCCGGGCGTCTCACTAAGGATAGAATTATCCTTGACTCTACCTCCGGCAATACAGGGATCGGTCTGGCCTTGATAGGAGCATTAAAAGGCTATCGGGTAACGCTGGTAGCTCCAGGGAATGTATCCCAGGAGCGCAAGCACATCATCCAGGCTTATGGTGCGGAACTGGTTTACTCCAGCCCGTTTGAGGGCTCGGATGGGGCGCAACGGCTGGCATGTAACCTCTGCGAGGAATACCCTGATAAATATGTCTACATTTGTCAATATAACAATCCCTCCAACTGGACGGCCCATTATTATACTACCGGCCCCGAAATTCTCCGGCAGACTGAGGGTCGGATTACTCACTTCATAGCTGGTATAGGTACTTCCGGCACCATCATGGGAACCGGCCGGAGATTGAAGGAGTTCGACCCGAATATTAAAATTTTTGCTATGGAACCGGATAATCCATTCCATGGGATTGAGGGTCTGAAACATATTCCCAGCTCTATTAAGCCCCAGATTTATAATCCGGATATACTCGACGGATTGATCCGCGTATCCACAGAGAATGCCTATGATACAGCCCATAAACTGGCCGCCATCGAGGGATATTTAGTGGGACACTCGTCTGGAGCTAGCGCCTGGGCAGCCTTAAAGTTGGCCCAAAAAGTCAAAAAAGGAGTGATCGTAACAGTATTTCCCGATAGTGGAGAGCGTTATATTAGCATGGGACAATAATTCCAGACTATAATATGAGACTTAGCTATATCAGAGGAGTATCAACTAATAACCAGTAAGTAAACTCATCCTCAATACTTAAGCAATATATCTCTGTCCACTACCGCCAAAGCTCCAGGAAACTCAAGCTTTGCCGTAGCTTTAACCTCAAACCACTCCATTACCAATAAAACCTTCCTCATAAATTATTAAACGCAGGCCATGAATAAGCGCTACACAAATCTGGCTATGTTATTGTTTATCATAGCAGTCTGCTCCGCCATTCTACTTCCTTTTAATAGGGGTATAGCAATGGATGAGGGGATTTATTTGCATGCGGCGGACGGGATTTCTTTGATTTTGTCTTCCCCGGCCAAATATTCTTACTCAGTATGTTATTGGGCCTTGGGGGAACAAAGATTGTCGTGGTCAGATTTTTTATTTATATTCTGGGAATATTGTGGGGTTATCTGATATTTCTAATTTCGGCGAAGGTATCTAAAAAAATTTCTCTTCAGCTTCTCCCTCTTTTACTTTATCTTGTATTTATGGTGCCTGGAGAGCAGTGGTCCTCCCACCATATTTTTAGCGTATTCTGCGGCACATTAGCCGCCCTTTGCCTTTGTTGGTATGTGGAGTCTGGCGGCCGGCCGGGGAAACTTATCTCCTGTGGTCTGGCGGTGGGGGCCGCCATATGGTTTACCCAAAGCCGGGGGTTTTTCCTCTTGGGGGCGGCAAATCTGTTTTTAGGACTGCACTATTTTATCCAAACTAAGCAGTCTGGCAGCCGGCCTATCCCACTTATACGATCCTTGTTTATCCTAAATCTATCGGTTGCTGGAGCTATGTTGCCTCTGCTAATTTATTTTGGTTTAAACTCTGCTGTGGGCGATATGATATATTGCACTTTTATCTGGGTGTTCACCCGCTATAAAAAAGTCAATACGGTCCCCTATTTTTATGATGCTCAAGACGTATTTATTAAGAATTTTAAAGCGCTGGCTCAGGGTAATTACTTGGGGGGGATCTACTCTATAATAAAGGCCCTGCTAGTTGGCTATCTTGGCCCCGCCGCTCTCTTATCGGCAACCGCTATATTTATAGGAAGACTAAGAAGGGCAAAGTATACTCTTCAAGACAGTCTAATACTAATACTAATATTATTTGGTTTAGGCTCTTATGGAACCGTTTTTGCCTATCCTTGCCGGTTCAATATTATTGTTTCCTCCTGCATAGCATATCTTACTGTTCCATTCATTGTGGAGGAAACTTATCGCTGGCGTTGGCCCTCATGGAACTTAAGTCTGGGAAAGATGGCAAGTCTTTCCCTCTACCTAGTTCTGAGTTTCTCTTTAGGTAAAATGGTGTATGTCGCACTTCTCCCTCATTTCGACCCCAACGTTTCTATTAAACGATACACACATGGGGCTTATCTTTCCTATAATTCGCCGTCTAGCTTTAATTCATCAGCCGCCCCGCAGAAGGCAAGTCCGCAAAAGAAAAAATTAGCAGAAAAAAATAACATACTAACCTTTATTGAAGAAAATACTCAACCGGATGAACCCATTTTTGTCTATTACTATTCGCCTAATATATATTTCCTTTCCGGACATAAAAACCCTACTTACCTAAATTCCTACGCCTTTTACAATACTCCGGAACAACTTGCCCGGGTCATAGATGATCTGGAAAGACAGAAAGTAAGGCTCGTTATCAGGGACAGCTTTGTAGAGCAACAAGTGCTGGGAAGTAAATATCACTATCGGGGGGTAAGTAGAGAGGTGGCGCTGTATAATCCCATTGAAAATTATGTCCGCAAAAATTATACTGAAGTATCTCGCATCGGCTCCTATAGAATTTTTATGCGTAAGACTGTTGACAGCCATTAGGGCAACGGCCCTATTGGCCATGGTTGATGTTCAGTGTGCCGGGTGGTAAGTCGGCTTTAAGGCCATCTCCCGAAAACCGGGGGGCAAAAGATCGCTACCATCTCCCATCACTCTTACTTTAACATAGATAGTCTACCTTGTCTTTTTAACCTCCAAATGACTCTATACTATCATGCTTTCATAATTCATAGGTTGGGTTGAGGTAGAAAATCAAGCAAATCTTGGGTTTTGCTCCGCTCAAACCAACCTACAATTTTAAAAGTTATCTAAGCAACTGACTCTAAAACATATTATAGAAAGATCGATTTCTTGCAGTATGCTGTGAACCTAACCGGACAACGCTGATTTTTCACAAAACAATTCATCTTATTAATTGTAATTAGAGGAGGATTGGTTTGGCGGGACATAAGGTGTCGAAAAATATCGCTGATTATGCTCAGGCAGGGGTGGATACCCATAAGGCCAAAGAGGCGCTTGGCGGATTACTGAAATGGATTAGCCCCAGTTGTGCTCTGCGGAGAGGTAAAGCAGGCGAGGTGGTTGTAAAGTCGGGCTACTACGCCGCTGTAATCAAGCTCACAGACACCTTGTGGCTGGCGCTGACTACCGATGGGGTAGGAACCAAGCTGTTGGTAGCCGAAAAAGTCGGGCGCTATGATACGGTGGGAATTGATTGTATCGCCATGAACGTAAACGACCTGATCTGCGTGGGCGCCGAACCGCTGGCGATGTTGGATTACCTGGCGGTACAAAAGCTGGATGCTTCCTTTCTTGAAGAATTAGGCCGGGGACTGTACCGGGGGGCGGAACTGGCCGGGATCTCTATCCCCGGCGGTGAGTTGGCCCAGCTGCCGGAAATGCTCCAGGGAACCGGAGAGGGGTTGGGATTTGACTTGGTGGGTTCGGCGGTGGGAATTGTATCGCCGGATAGAGTAATTGTCGGACGGGATATTCAGGAAGGCGACGTATTGATAGGGCTGGCCAGCTCGGGCCTCCATAGTAACGGATACACCTTGGCCAGAAAGGTATTGCTCCATAAGGCGGGGCTATCCCTGGAACAGGGATATCCGGAGTTGGGGCGCACGTTAGGAGAAGAGCTGCTGGAGCCTACCCGCATCTATGTTAAACCGCTATTGGAGCTTTTCGGCTCGGGATTACATATTAAAGCGCTGTTTCATATTACCGGCGACGGCCTGTTTAACTTGACGCGTACCCAAAGGTCTGTAGGCTATATAATTGAGTTCCTCCCCGATCCTCCGCCAATATTTTCCATGATACAGCGATATGGCGATCTTGCTGATAAAGAGATGTATGAAGTATTTAACATGGGAGTGGGTTTTTGTGTTGCTCTTCCGGAGAATGAGGTTTCCAGAGTACTTCAAATTATGCAACAGCATGACATAGATGCTTGGAGGCTGGGTTATGTAACAGAGGACGAGGAACGAAAGATCATCCTCCAGCCGAAAGGCTTAGTGGGTAAGCATAATATCTTCCATAACCTATCAAGATAAGCTGACGGGGAAATTACCGCCACAACTCACACTACCCTGGGATGATGGATAAGTTAGTTAAAGGCGTAAGCCGGTTCCGCCTATCCTAGTGCGCATGTTATTGGCGGTTCCGCTTCGCTTGAACCGCCCTACTCCTGGATTCCTGGTCAAGCCGGGAATGACAGCCTTTATAAACCCATTATTTGCAAAACGCTATACCAGTTACCTGTATTCGTCTTTTGGAAGATCCGCTTCATAGGCCATGTCTAAAATCTTTTCCAACTATCGATTAAGTTGACGATATTGAGGAAAAATTGGTGAGTGAGTTTATTATCATTAGACTTGCAGGGTCCCAATCCTTAAACGCTGCCTGATAGGTTGCCACCAACGCACAACCACAGCGGCTGCAATCTGCATTAGCTCCATAGGTACAGGGTTTTACCGACCCATCTGAGCGATAGAATGTGCATGTCTCATTTTTCGGGCACTTATCCAGCGAATTCCATCCGGAAAACCCGCCTGTTTGTTTGAAATGATAGCCCATCCTCCTGGTAAATCCCATTATAGATTTATACTTCCCTCTGTAGGCTATTAATTCATCAACCAACCTATCCCGTTCCTCCAGCGGGATGAAAAGCTCTCGATCTTCCGAACCCATGTGAGGAGTATAAAAACTAAAACCTATTTTCCTTATCCTTTTTTTTATTTCCTGCCGGTTCATTTCTTGTAAAAAATCACCAATATAATTTTTATTGTGCTGATTTATGGTTATATGCACTATTGGTTGATGCGATGTTTTTAGCAGGTTATTGATAACCCTCTGATAAACACCCTCTCCCCTGATCTTATCATGTATTTCCCTCGTTCCATCCAAAGAGAGTATCCACTGGCATTTGATCTCCGGAAAGCCCAGGGTGCCATTAGTAAAAATTAAAGTAAAATCAAAAATTTTACTGGCCGCCTCACATATGTTGGGTCTAAGTAAAGGTTCACCCCCATAAAGAAGGGCAGCCACCAAACCCTCGCCTCTTAGCTTCTTCATGAAGGCTATCATCTCATCGTCCGTCAGCTCCGGAGGGTGTTCCTCCTTCCACCAGTAGCAATGGATACACTTAAGGTTACAATGGCTGGTTACATCAATGGCGGCGGTAGTCTTCTTATCGGTGAAAACCCAGTTGTAAAAAAGCTCTAATTTTTTGAAAAGTTTCATCTGGTTACTATTGGGTAAGGGATTGGCCCTTATCATTCACTGCAAGGAACATACTAAGCAGAGAATTGGTTAAACATGCTTTTTTAGAAATCCAGCGGATTCACTTATATTTCAACACGTGCTTTGCGGTTATGTCAAGAAAATTGTGTAAATGGCAAAAAACGTAGTGCGGAATTAATTATATTTAACACCTGCATTTCACCGAAAATCGTCCGGGGGGAACCCGCTTCCGGCCTTATACTAAGTTATTTTCGAGTTGGCACACTTTATGCAACGTTTGATATTAAATACAACATTATAATAAGAGACAGGGAATTCTGTAGGAAACAAATCATAAATTTTGCCAAGCGGTTAGGCTTGAGCTATAAAGATTTTCTGAAAGAATTAAAAGGGATAAACAAATTGATGGCCTGCCCGGAGCTTGCTCTTATTGTTAATAATAGTCGAAGACAAAGCTCCCGACAAGGCCGGAATCGTGGCCCCAAAAGGTGAAAAAGCCTTAAACCCGAATAATTCGGGATCATAAACACGCTCCCGTTGGTCGCTTCCACAGCGGGAGTTTCCGGTGATTTATATAAAAATTTTGTTTTTAACCGTTATTATATAAGCACTTGTATTCAAATAACATCATTAATGTTTATCGTGAATTTATGAATAATCCGGGTAAACAGGCTCAGATAAAAAGTGACGGCGCGCACCTTTGAAAGATATAATTTTTGCTTACAAGAAAGCGGAAACTACTTCAAAATAGGAGCTAAACATGAAAGAGTTCAAACAAGAAGTTAAAGCGCTTGATTTTCGTCTGCTAGATAATTTTAACTGGTTCTTTATCGGTCTGTTAGGGGTGGTGCTTATCCTTCAATGGAAACTGATCAGTTTTGAGCAAGCCCTTACCTTCCTGACATTGCTGGTGATATACTCCGGTGTTCATTTCTATAATTCGGTAATGAAAGGCAATATAAAGAACAATGAAATATTAACCATGGCCTTTATCAATGTTTTTGCTTGTATACCTTTGCTCTATTATGCTCCCGGGTTCAAGCAGGAAATTTGGATTTTGCTGGTTTGGGCCAGTATTGCGGTTTCAACCTTCAACGAAATGCGCAATATTGTCCTTATCCTAATCTTGCTTAGTAGTTGTTTGCTTTTTATAGTCTTTTTTAAAGGTAATTTGACCGAATCATATCAAGTCGCCGTCCTTCTGATGAAAATAGGAATAATCTTTTTCGTTGGACTTTCCTTTGCCAAAATGCAAAATGAGCATTATAGAAAAGAAGCTGTTCTTGAAGATATGAATAATAATCTCGAAGTCAAGATCGCTTCCAGAACCAAACGAATAGAAGACGTAACCTCTATCTCCATCCTATCCTTGGCCAAGCTCACAGAAAGCCGTGATTCTGAAACCGGCAGCCATTTGGATCGCATTCGATTGTATACGCAGATTTTGGCAAAAGAAATTCGGAAAGATGAAAAGTTTAAATCCTATATTACCGATAATTACATAAAAGAATTGATTCAATCCAGCACCTTGCATGATATTGG
>QIEW01000379.1 GCA_003230535.1 bacterium | reverse complement strand
ATAACCCGGACTTTCTCCTGCCGAAGCAGCCGTTCCAGATTTTCAAAGATTATCTGATTTGGTTTCCCAGTATATTTTAGATGCTCGCCGGTGTCGACCAGCTTAAGGTCCAGCATGATTAAATCAACGTAATCCAGCAGCTCCGCTTTAAAACCAGACCATGGGAAATATCCGTTTGTCTGAATTGCCGTATGGATTCCCTTTTCTTTAAGTCTTCTTAATACAGATGAGAGATATCCCCGATAAAGGGTCGGCTCGCCGCCGGAAAAAGTTATCCCGCCTCCAGAGACTTCATAATATACCATATCCCGCAGGAGGATAGATATTAGCTCATCTACCGAATATTTACGACCGACCATCATTAATCCCCATCCGGGACAAGCATTTACGCAATCTCCGCATCCGGTGCACTTAGCCCGCTCAATACGCCTGGGATTGCTTAAGTTGCAAGCATTCTCAGGGCAGACCCTTACACACTCCCCGCAAGCTATGCACCGGGCGGGATAGAAAGCGATTTCGGCGGATGGAGCTATGGCTTCAGGGTTGTGGCACCAGACACAACTTAGATTGCAGCCTTTAAAAAACACGGTGGTTCTGATGCCGGGGCCGTCTTCAGTGGCATGTCTTTTTATGTCGAAGATTAGAGGTAATTCCATCCAGGCCGCAGATAAACACAGCTCTCCGCCTCCCCTTACATGGGTTGCTTCCCGGTAAAGGCCAGTTGCAGATGATTTGCCATAAAACCAAATTTATACATATAGTTCCAGTTGCCGATAACTACTACATCATTGTTCAAAAGACCCTGGAGGATATCGCCGCCCCTGAGGATGAAATTCATCAGCGCTTTGCCGTCCTTAAACTTTATGAATACATCGGCATTATCGTCCATTCTCTCCTTAACGTGCATTTTCCCGTCTTCAAACAGCACATTAACCGTTACTCCCCGGTCATTACTCATAAACATGTAGCTGGCCTTGAAATTTTCAATGTTCTTACGATAGCGCTGACTTATTTTAAATTTCAATTGCATAAATGACAGCAGGGTTTCCAGGAACGTTTCCGCTGTTTCATCCCACAGGGACTGAGGGAATAATTCTCCCAGCTTATCAAATTCCTTAAAATTAAAAATATCCAGAATTGAAGCCATGATTTACTCTCCTCCCGGTAATTAATCCTGGCAATTAACTTCTTGGCCGTTATTGAGGTTATATTCTGCTCTAGTGATTATTATATGTGGATTTAAGTCAACAAAATAAGCCGTATAGCCCGACACCCGGACCAGTAAATCCCGAAAATCCTGCGGACGCTTCCGGGCCTCTTCCAAGGTCTTGCGGTCAATGATGTTAAACTGTACCTGTCGGCCGCCCATCTTGGCAAACGCCTTGATGGTATCGGCAAATTTCTTGCCGGTAGTGGTGGAAGGAGTATATTTAATATTTAAGGCATGACTGTTGACAATCTTCATCTGATCCAGATGAGCCATGAAGTTGAGACAGGAGGTCAACTGGGGCGCCGAACCCGAAACCGGAGTTATCCCGCTGGGAAGCGGTTCCCCGATCAATCTGCCCTCCGTCGATTTTACGCTTGACCGTCCGCTGGGCAGAGCGCCGGTCAGCACTCCGAAACCGGCATGGTTGGTCATTGTCCAGTAGCCTACACAATACTTTCCGCCCCGATAATTAGTCTTTCCCTGGAAAGTGGTATGGAGGTAGTCTATCAGGAAATCAGCGTTCCCGGCTGCCATGGGGCTGTCGGTACCGTATTTTTCCGTTGAAGTCTTCACCTTGGCGTGAAGTATCTGATAACCTTCCCAGTTGTTCTTAATCGCTTCGATCATCTCGCCCAGGGTCGTTTCTTTCTTCGTAAATACAAATTCCTCTATGGCGTTAAGGGAATCGACCACCTCCGACAGACCGATAATGGTGACCCCGGAGAAATTGTAGGTTGCCCCGCCGTAAATTACGTCCTGACCTTTTTCCAGACAGCCTTCCATCAGGGTCGACATTATGGGTGTAGGGTGCATTTTCTGGTGTGCCCGGGCCAGGTTTTCATTCATAGTCACCGCTTCATCTATTATCCAACCCAAAGAGCTCTTCAGGGCTTCTTTAAACTCCGGAAAGGTTTTTATTTCAGAGATTTTCCTGATCCTGTCAGGCGGGGGGAATACCTCGTCTTCGGTCAGCCGATGTTTACCTTCAAACAAGGTCAACTCCAAAGCGGAAGTAAGGTTTAGAAGTATCGAGGACGTCGCCGCATAAGTGCGCCCGCTGCTGCCGGGCTCCACACAGCCCACAATAGCATAATCCCTGGCGTCTTCTTGGCTCACCCCCTGCCCCATAAGCGAGTTTATTATCGGTTCATCGCTGTGGAAGCAAGGCGTGGCGCCGGTATTGATATTGACCTCGCAGAGCCTTCTCAGGTAACGGTCGTTTTTCTCTTCGTCCTCCAGCTTGGGGTTGTAACGCACATTTACGTTAGGATCCCGCAGTTTTAATAATTCCGTAACCCGCAGCATGAGATAAGTAAGCCTGTTTACTGCATTTTTCCCATCCTTATCCACCCCTCCCAGGGTGATGGCCTGGTTGGAACCGGCTCCGCCAAAGAGTTCCTCGCCCGTCTCCGGACTTAACGGAACATGGTCGGCCATCTTGAGCCAGAAACAACCGATCAGCTCAGCAATTCTCTCCTCGGATACGCCCGCTTGTATATCCATTTGATAGTATGGATAGAGGACTTGATCCAGCCTGCCTAAGCTCATGGCGGCATTAGTATTTTCCTGATGCAGGGCAACTTTGCAGATCCAGACCGCATTTAACGCTTCCCTGAAATTACGCGGCGTATGGGCGGGAACATGCTCACAGACCCGGCTCATCTCCAAAAGCTCGTTCCTCCATTCCTCACCCTCCGCTGTCTCAGCCAGCGACCTGGCCCGCCTGCTCAGTTTTTTGGCGTAGGCTGCAATCCCATCGCAAACCAATCCTACCCCGCGGTAAAACTCCTGTTTGTTCTGATCCTCTTTAGATGCACCTAAGGAGTTTATCCGCTCTTCAGCTTCCTGTTTTATTCCCAGCAGCCCCTTATCAAGAACCGATTTATAATCCGGCACAGTGTGCGAAATGCAGTAAATCTTGGAGGCTAAAAAGAAGATAATTCGCTCCAGCATTCTTTGGCATAGCGGGTTCCCATAATCCTTGCGGGCGATTTCCTGTACGGTACGGTTCATCCAATAGGGAAAAATCTCAAAATTAAGCTCGGCTATATCCGCCGCGCTGATCTTAAAGGGATTCTGCTTCCTGGCGCTGATGGTTTCCAACTCCGGCCAAATGCAGATTCCCATCAAATCCGGATAGACAAGCACCCCTATCGCTTTGGTGGTGGTAGCGCCTGCCAACAGGCTTTCATCTTCGATAACGGCGGCTTTATTCTTCAGGACATAACCATACATCTGAGCCGCTCTCCTACTACTCTCCCCGCTCCTCTTAAGAAGCTCGTCAACCTCCAGGCCAAGAAAGTCAGCCCGATCGTCCCGCTCTTTCATATACCTGGTTATAAGCCTGGGGAGTTCCAGACAAACCTCCGGTCTGCTGCTAAAATGCCTCTCCCGCAAGCGCTGCAAGCGGGGCAGAGTGTCAAAGTTCAGGGATGTTAGGTTTATATCCTCTGTGGGTAAGTTACTCATGGTTACCGCCCTCCATATGGTTTTAGGTTAAGGCAATAGTCCTACCCCGCACAAATTCCATAGGCGGGAAGCAATTCATGAAGCACATAAAAGCGGTGTGCAATCGCGGCATCATGAAACCGCTTCCAATCACTTTTTAGAAAATCATCGCTATAGTTAAAACAATCATTATTGTAATTCTTCCTGCCGATAGCTTGGTATTTCCAGGAATTCCTGCCCGAAGGATTGTAGCTGAGCTTGTCTTTTAGGGGATACTCAGGCTCCAGCTCAAAAGTCCCGTTTTCTATGGCTTTGAGCCATACCCTGTGTCGCTTATCTCCCTCTTCCTCCCTGATACTAAAAATACTCTTAATTTGCATCAGATTATGGGGAGTTAAGTCAGGAATGTCTGTCTGAGCGAGGTTGCCTGCCAGATACTGTTTCATCTTCACATAAACGTGTTTTACGGCATCCATAAAAAAGTCGCGGTTATTTCTCTCATGCCTCTTCCCTCTTCCATCTTTGTATGTCCAGGTCACATAGGGTAAGTCGGGGAAGTGTAACGCCCGCCCATGTCCGATAGGAGGGGCCGCATCATCTAAAATATCATATACTCCTACCTTCAAGCCCCGCCATATCTGATCTAATAAGCTCTTCTGCTCGGCGCCGCGAATCTCTTTCGGATCTTCCACTTCGTTAATCTCATGCACAATACCGGCAAACTCCTGGTGGGCCCAGGTATCGGCGTAAACATGGAGGGCGATTCCAAAGCGATGAAGACCATAAGGCTTGTCTTTTTGCCTTATCGCCTCGTCAATCATATCCTGGGCCACCGGACTGCCGGGCTTGGCTGCCAGACGTCTGATAAACCCTTTGTGCTCCGCAGGTTTATCTTTAGGTTTATTCTCATTCCCAGGCAGGAAATGAAACGGCATCCACACATCAAGATTGTCGTCAATTATTAGGTTTTTCGGGTTCAAGGCTTTGTGGGCGGTGATCGTCCTTTTAAACAGAGCGCCGTTATTAAAGCTGATCAACCCGCCATGAATAGCGTCATCGGTATATTGGGAAGCATAAGCGAGCTTTTCGGCTTCCTCCTTGCCAAAACCGGCAATTCTGGCCAGAGTGTAAATCGCTCCATGATGAAAATCGATCTGCATCTCACCCTCCTTTGTAAATGCTTATAAAATTCACCGCCAATAATATAAGAGACTAAAGTCTAGCGTATAGGAATTCCTGGTTTTGCTTCATTAAAACAAGCTGTATGCTTCCTGAATCCCGCACCGTCAGATACGCTAAGTACATTCCTTATTTATTATTTACTCAGTCACTTTTATGAACTTTTCTCCCTGCCCTAAGGCATTCAGGCATTCAGCTATGGCCTTTTTTTCGTTTGGCTTAAGCATGTGGGGTAATCCTTAAAATGTTAATGGAATGTGGTTAATAGGAGAAAAAAACATCTTTTTAATAACTGTGTTGTTTGTTGTGCTTAATATATACAGGTAGTGAATTTATAAGTCCCGATGCTATTCTTTTAGGAAATTTACTAATCATTGTCAAAAGTTCTGGAATTGCAAAGATCCCAATCGCGGAAACCTCTTTATCTAGGAATTTTATCTTTGGTAAACTGT
>QIEW01000260.1 GCA_003230535.1 bacterium | reverse complement strand
ATCAATTACTAGCCCTAATGGAGTTTCTAAAAAATACCCAGGGCCCTGAAATAAGACGAATTATAGGCTTATCTAAAGTACCCCCTTTGGTCAGGATGTTGACCGATGAACTTGAAAATGAGCCCCACAAAGTAGTGTTGTTCGCTTACCACCGAGACGTGATTAGCGCCCTAGTCACCGCTTTATCCATTTTTAATCCACTAGAGATAACCGGGGCCACTACTTTAAAAAAGAGGGATGAACGGATTAGAGAATTTACGCAAAATCCACAACGGCTCATTCTGGTAGGCCAGATAAAAGCAGCCGGAGAAGCGATTGATCTTTCTATCGCGGATGAGTCGATAATTGTAGAATGTTCAAGCTGCTGCACGATGTATGAACTTAAATAAAAAACAACAAGTATCCTGCCGGTTCGCCTATATGCCAAACCAACTGGATCAACGAATACAGCAAGTATTGTGTATGAAATCTGAAATGCTTTCCCAACTATTCGAGGAGTAAGAACCAAATGAAGCTAGTAATTGAAATTGATAATATCGTTGACGCCCAAAAAATATTAAATTTGCTTGAGGCAAAACCGACAATACCGTGTACCTTAGAACTGGAGGAGCCATTACTTACACCTGAAGAAGCTCTGGACGCGAAAGTAATGTCGCCCAAAGGGGATCCGGTGGATGATCCGGCTAAGCTAGATTTTATGGACGAGGAGCCGGAACCAGAGGAGGACGAAGAGCCCAAAAAATCAAAGAAAACCAAAAAGGCTAAAAAAAACAAGCCCATAACTGAAGACGACCTGCGGATAGCCATATCAGAAGTAACTGAAGTTATTGATAGACGCCGCCCGAGCAGTGATAGCTACTTTTGATGCCCGAAAAATACCGGATCTAAAAAAAGAACAATACGCCGATTTTATAAAAGCGTGTAAAAAAGAGGTGAAAAATGCCGCTAAAACATAAAGGTCATTCCCCCTTGGGGGCCTCCAGCATGTCCCGCTGGGCGGCTTGTCCGGGGTCGGTGAAGGCTTCCGGGGGGCTAAAACAACTACCCTCCCCGGCAGCACAAGAAGGCACCAATGCACATACAGTTGGGGAGCATTGCCTTGAGTTTACTAAAAACGTGTTCGATTTAGTGGATCAAGACTTCCATGATACAACGGGAAAGTTTGTCGTTACCGACGACATGGCCGACGCGGTTGATGTTTACTTGCAGTATATAGATTCAAGAATAAGCAAAGGGGACACTTTACTCATCGAATACCAATTCAACTTAGATTCCGTATACCCCGATCTTTGGGGTATGAATGATGCCTGTATCTACAAACCAAAAGAGAAAAAGCTAATAGTTGTTGACTACAAGCACGGTCGGGGCGTATCGGTAGAGGCCAATAATAACCTCCAGCTTTTGTATTACGCTTTGGGCGCGGTAACTAATAACTTTTCACAAATAAAAGAAATAGAAATGGTAATCGTTCAACCGCGTTGCCCCCACCCGGCAGGATCAATACGATCTTGGACTATTGACGCTTCGACTTTAATCGATTGGATCCCTGATCTAATTGACGCTGCTACAGCCACCGAAGATCCCAACGCCCCCCGTATCCCCGGAGAAACCCAATGCCGGTTCTGTTTGGCTTGTGGAACCCCGCGATGCCCTGAATCTTATGAAAAAGCGTTAGCTGTAGCAAAAGTTGAATTTTCCCCTGAAGGAAAGGTGTTACTACCCGAGGCGACAAGTTTGACGGGGGAAAAAGCCGCTCAACTTTTTAATGAGTTACCGGTTTTAGAGAACTGGATTAAACGCTTCCGCGCTTTCCAACACGCTGAAGCGGAACATGGCCGATGCGCCCCCGGGTTAAAACTTGTTCAAAAAAGGGCGACCAGGAAGTTTAAAGATGAGCAGGAAACAGTTAATTTTTTATTAGAAACTAAACTTGATACAGAGGATATGTACCAAACTAAACTACTAAGCCCGGCGCAAATTGAAAAGAAATTAGACAAACACGAAAAAGAACAAATGAAGGAGTACGTTATCAAACAGTCTTCCGGTACGACTTTAGTACCTGAGGCTGATAAACGTGAAGCGGTTAAAAATGCAATTGAGCAAGATTTTAGCCCAGTAGGTAAAGTGGAGGAATTTTTCTAAAGGAGAAGATTAACAGGTGGAAGCGCTAGCGCAAACCCCCAAGTTAGGCCACCTCCTTGCCTAGCTGGCTAACGCTTCCACCCTTTAGTTTTTTTTAACGTAAACCAAGTAACCCCAGGAGACAAAGTTATGTCAGATAATGTAAAAACACCAATATTCAGAGCTTCTTTTGCTTTCCTTTTTGAAGTATCCAAACTCAGCGGTAAATACGAGGTGCGGATGCTATTCAAAAAAGACGAAGACCTCTCGGTATTAAAAGCAGCAGCTAAGGCTTGTGTACTAAAACGATACGGGACTATGGCCAGTGTCCCCGGGAATTTCAGAAACCCTTTTCGGGATCAAGGGGAAATCAAAGATAAGGAAGGAAAATTACGCACTGGCCACACCCCGGGGGCGTTATTTATAACGTGTCGTACTGATACTCGCCCAGGCGTTATTGGCCCAGACGATATTCACACTTCGTTAGAACCTCACGAGTTCTATTCCGGATGTTGGGCTATAGCCACAGTACGCCCAGGGTGTTACCCCAAAGCGGGAACTACAGGGGTACAACCCGGGGTTTCGTTTTATCTGCAAAACGTACAAAAAATAAAAGACGATGACCCGTTAGGAAGTAGAACCAGGCCAGAAGATGATTTTGAACCGGTTGTTAGCCCCGATAATGCAGAGTCAACGGAGGAAGAAAGTAGCCCGGACAATGCGGGGGATATGTTCGGTTAAATAATAATGGAGTAGGCGGTGTGGAAAATCGTAGACACCCGGGATGAGCCTAATGGTTACGTACCTATAATGGCACTTGGTCTCGATGCTCAAGCGAGGAGCCGGAGTAACGACCGGCCCTACTCCTTTTTTTTAAAAATAAGAGTTGATTTAAGGAGGTAATAAAATGCCCAAAGAAGATATCCTCCATCTGGATTGGGAAACCCGGTCTACGGTGGATTTAACTAAAACCGGAATTTATATTTACGCCCAGCACCCTATTACCGATATATTAGTGGGGGTTTGGGCATTTAACGACAACCCGCCAAATATTTGGACTCCAGCCCTACCGCCACCGGCGCAAGTCGTTGACCACATTAATCAGTGCGGTGGCCGGGTTGTTGCCCATAATGCAACCTTTGAGATAGCAATTAATAACTTCATCGCGGTTAAGCGTTACGACTGGCCTAAAATTAAACCTGAGCAATGTTACTGCACCGCCGCGATGGCCCGAGCCATGGGGTTACCAGGGGGCCTGGGCGCCGCTGCCGCCGCCGTTGGGCTCGCTATCCAAAAAGATCAAAAGGGCCATCGGTTGATGTTGCAGATGTGTAAGCCCCGTAAAATCCACCCTAATGGGGAATTAGAATGGTGGAATGACGAAGAACGCCTGAACCGATTAGCGCAGTATTGCAAACAGGATGTCATTGTAGAAAGGGAACTGTTCAAACGCCTACTCAAATTATCCCCTTTTGAACAAAAAATTTGGCTACTGGATATGCGCATCAACGCTCGTGGCGTAGCTATTGACATCCCATTGATTAAGAAAGCGATTA
The DNA here is from genome assembly GCA_003230535.1 of bacterium. Lineage (GTDB taxonomy): Bacteria > SZUA-182 > SZUA-182 > SZUA-191 > SZUA-191 > SZUA-191. The sequence goes on along the minus strand of QIEW01000260.1, from coordinate 1,230 downwards.
TCATCGTTGAAAAAGAACAGACCAAACTCGATAACCAGATACGTAGGAAAACGAAAGGTCAAGTCGATAAATGCTCCAACGTGTTGCAGCTTAATACTTGGATTAACGCTCAAGCCGTTTTCTGTGCCTCCGTCGCTAAGGCCGAGATTGTTGAAATGCTTGTTGATGAAACTATCCCCGATTGCGTCAAAGAGGTGTTACGTATACGCCAACGCTCGGCGCACACTTCAACCGCTAAGCTTGGGAAGATGTTGCTCTGCGCCAGTAAAGACGGGCGGGTAAGAGATATCTTGATGTACCACGCGGCAATCACGGGACGTTGGGGTGGCCGGCGGGTTCAACCGCAAAATTTACCCCGACAAACTCTCCCCCCTAAAGACATTAACAATATAATTAAATTAATTAGTGCTTCTCGACCGGATTTAATTGATATTCTATACACCCCCCCACTGGATGGTGTTGCCCAGACGCTACGTTCTATGTTTATCGCCGGCCCCGGTAAAAAGTTCATTGCAGTGGACTTTAAAGCCATTGAGGCCAGGGTATTAGCTTGGTTAGCTGGTGAGGCCCGTGTACTGGATATGTTCCGCGCAGGGCAAGACCCTTACCGCTACGCCGCCGCTCAAATTTATAATTGTTTAGAAGAACAAATCACTGACTACCAACGGTTTGTGGGCAAAGTGGCTGTTCTTGCCCTGGGCTACGGTGGGGGCTGGAAAGCATTCGCGGCAATGGCTAAGGCTTATGAAGTTGATATCCCAAAAACAACCGCCGAAGAAATTAAAATAGCTTGGCGAAAAAACAATCCTAATATTGTTAACTACTGGTACCGCTTGGAAGAAAAAGCGATTGAAGCGGTAAAAAAACCAGGGTCGCTTCAATCAGCTAGAAAAATTCAATTCCGCAAAGTCGGTTCTTTTTTGTTTTGTCGATTACCTTCCGGGCGGGTAATGGTTTACCCCTATCCTAAAATACAAATGGTCGAAACCCCTTGGGGATCAATGAAAGAGGCCCTAACTTATAAAGGGGTTGATTCTTTTTCGCACAAATGGGGGGAGATTACTACTTGGGGCGGGAAAATCGCTGAAAATATTACACAGGCAATCGCGAGAGACTTATTAGCATACGCCATGCTCACATTTGAAATGGAAGAACAAAATCTTAAAATTGTTATGCACGTCCACGATGAACTCTTAATCGAAGTTGACGAGGATAGCGCTATAACGCCAA
>QIEW01000184.1 GCA_003230535.1 bacterium | reverse complement strand
CCCATTAATCAGGATTACAGCTTGGCTCCAAACTCCCACACAAACTTCATTATATCCACAAACTTATTATCCATTTGCCGGAGCAGTTTGCAGATAGTTTGGGACAGTTTAAGCAGCACTTGGTAACCTAATTTAGGTTTTTTAACTAGTAAATCCTCGAACTCCGTCCTCCCGAGGGTCAGAAGATGGGAGTCTCTTAGCGTCTCCACGGTGGCTGTGTGAGGTTCCCCGGTAAGCAGGGAGAGCTCGCCAAAAAAGTTGCCCGGCTTCAGGACCGCCAGCGTCAGCGACTCGTTTTCAGCTACTCTCTTGATTATCCGCACGCTTCCTTCCCTAATTATGTAAAGCCGCTGTCCGGCAGCCTGTTCTATAAAAACAGTCTCACCGTGACCATATCTCCGCTCAGAAAGATACCGGGCTAACAGAGATCGCTCTTCTTCAGATAATCCCTCAAATAAGGGGATTCCCTCCAGCAGATGATGATCTACCATTATTTATTTTCCTTTTTATTGGGTTAATTCAATAGCATAGGAATTTGATTTTGCTAAACCCATTAAAACAACGAACTAGCAATCTATTAAGGTGCGCTAGTGTGTTGCGTCAACTTTAAAATGTCGCTTGATTTACCCCCTCATCCTAACCTTCTCCCCCCAGGGGAGAAGGGACTTAAGCTTCCTCTCCCCTAGTGGGAGAGGACCGAGGTGAGGGGGAAGACATACGATAATTTATGCTTGACACGACACTAGGCCCCATTAATCTTACCCGCCTGTTTTTGAGGCTCGTCCCAGGTTTAATCTTAGCCAAGATCTTGGCTTTGGTTGTGGGTAACATAATGTACCATATCGGCGAACTTATTATTCATCTGCCGCAGATAAAGATTTAGAGAAACCGTCAGCGGCCTCAGGATTTTTATGGCGCACACAGGATTATCGTCAGCCAAGGCTTCAAAGCTTTCTCTGCTTAGAATAAAAACCTCCGTGTCTGATTTAGCTCTGACCGAAGCCGAATGCGGCCCGCCATCAATCAGGGATATTGCCCCGAAGTAACTCCCCCGGCCAAGGGTGATCAGCTTCTGTTTCTGTTCCTTACGGATAGATATGGTAACGGATGCCTCCCCTTGTCTTAAAATGTAAAGCTTGCCGCCCGGTCCTTCCTGAGCATAAATCTCATCTCCCTTAGCAAAGCTTTGCCGCTCCAGCATCTTGGCTACCTGGGCCAATTCGTCTTCGCTCAGGCTTCCGAAGAGAGGAACGATCCGCAGCTCATCCTTATCTACCATAAGCTTCTCCTTATTTATTGCTCCGCTGCTACAAACTGCTTCATGAAGATGAAAAGCTGTTTAATCAATCGGCATGACAGCAATAGCAGGCTAATACAGCGTTTCGTAAATTTTCAGGTTTATCCTGCATCATTTTGTCATTCCTGGTCACGCCAGAAATGACAGACTTTACAAACCCAGTTATTTACAAAATGGTGTGCTAATTATCTTTATGTTATCTTCTCTACATTTACTATTCCCATCTTCAACTCAGGGATGGATGACCCTTCATCCAAATGGGGATTGAGGAGCATATTGACGGGCGCTTCTGCAAAATGTACCGGTATAAATATTATCCCTGGAGGGGACTGTTCAGATAGCTGGGCCGACAGAGTAACTCCTCCATAAGGAGAGCGCAACCTTACCTTATCACCGTCTTTTATGTTTAGTTTAGCAGCGTCTTGCGGATTAAATTCGGCGATACCCGCTTGGGATACCCCCACCAGCTTCTCCGGGAACTTGGTCAGCCGACCGGCGTGGTAGTGGAGTAAGAGCTTACCGGTCAGGAAGAGGTACGGATACTCTGGAGTAGGAGCAATAGCGGCCCGAGGTTCAATCAACCGAAACCTGGCCTTACCTACGGGGAGGCCGTCCTGATAAAGTCTGGGTGTTCCGGGGTGTTCCAGGTCGGGACAGGGCCAGCATAATCCCTCCCTTTCCAGACGGTTATAGTTCATGCCTCCATAAATAGGCGCCACCTCTCTGATCTCTTCCATTACCTGAAAAGGTGAGATATAGTCCATGTTATAACCTAAGCGCTGGGAAAGTTTTATAAGTATTTCCCAATCCGGCAGGGACTGACCCACTGGATCTATCCCCTGATGAATCTTCTGCACCCGGCGTTCCATGTTGGTAAAGGTGCCGTCTTTCTCTGCAAAGCTGGCTCCCGGAAGGACTACGTCAGCTAATTCCGCCGTCTCGGACAAGAAAATATCCTGCACCACCAGGAAATCAAGTTTCTTTAAGTTTTCTTTTACCTTATCCGGACTGGGGCAAGCCAACACAGGGTTCTCGCCCATGATATAGAGTGCCCTGATCTGTCCGGCTCTTATGGCTTCCCAAAATTTAGTCATCGGCAATCCCGGCTGATCGGGAAGCTCTGTTTCCCAAATATCCTCAAATGTTCGCCGCCCCTCGGGGCTGTCGACCTTCTGATAACCTGGCAACACATCAGGCAGGACGCCCATATCGCAGGTGCCCTGGTTATTACATTGTCCTCTCAGGGGAGCTATGCCGCCTCCGTCTTTGCCTAAGTTTCCGGTAAGCAGCGCCAGATCCGCCACCGCCTCGATTGCTTCCTGGGCGCCGACATGTTGGGTAAGCCCCATGCCATAGACTATGGCGGCAGGCTTGTGAGCGCCAAACAACCGTCCCGCTTCAATTATTTGCTCAGCGGGTATATCGGTAAGTTGGGAGACATATGCCGGTGTATATTTCTTTAAATGTTGTTTAAACTCCTGATAACCGGAGGTATGATGTTCAATCGTCTGCCGGTCCTCCAAGCCTTCCTCAACGATAACCTGCATCAAGCCTAAGAGCAGAGCGACGTCTTGACCCGGCCTAACCTTCAGCCAGTGTTCAGCTAATCGGCTCAACCTGGTTTTTCTTGGTTCCACTAAGATAAGCTTAGTCTTACCCTCCCTGGCGGCTCGCCTGATTTGCGCTCCAAAGACCGGATGGGTCTCGGTAAGATTAGCCCCGATTATCAGGATAACCTTAGAGCGGGCAATATCGGCCATCGGGTTAGTCATAGCTCCCCAGCCCAATGCGTCGCCTAAGACCGCCATACTGGGGGCATGTTCCAACCGGCTGCTGTTGTCAATATGATTAGTTCCCAAGGCGGCCCGCAAAAGCTTTTGGAACAAATAATTCTCTTCATTGGTGCAGCGCACCGAACCTATACCGGCAATGCTCATTCCCCCATATTTAGCTTTAATTTCTCCGAGCTTGGCGGCCACCAAGTCCAGGGCCTCATCCCAACTAGCCGGTCGGAGCTTATTTTGGGATTTATTTCTAATCAACGGTTGGGTAAGCCGGGAGGGATCAGTCACAAACCCCTGACCATAACGACCTTTGTAACAGAGGTTGCCGTCATTTACGCCTACATGGTGCTGCGCCGCCACCTTTACAATCTCATTATTCTTTATTCGCAGAGTAAGACTACAGCCGCAACTGCAATAGGAGCATATTGTATCCACCTCCTCAAGTTGCCAGCTGCGCGCCTGATATTTGGACATCCGATGGATTAGCGCTCCCACCGGACAAATATCCACGCATTGACCGCAAAACTCACATTCCAACTCCCGCCCGAAGAAAGTGCTCATCTTAAGATGAAAACCCCGCCGGGCTAAGCCAATCGCTCCTACTCCCCACACATGGCGGCATATATTTACGCACCGGGTGCAGCGGATACACTTATTTAGATCCCGCTCAATAATAGCGCGGGTATCGTCCAGGGCAATGTCCTGGGGATGGAGGCCGAAAAGATCCACCAATCTGTTTTCCGGCTGGCCTCCCCCTATGGCGACCCCAATTTGGAAAGAAGCCTTTTGGAGCGTGCAGTCCCCCCCCTGATCGCAGGTCAGACAGTCGGCAGGATGCCGGGCCAGGATAAGTTCCATGTTGACTTTCCTGGCCTTGATTACTTCAGGGGTATCAGTAGCTACTACTAACCCTTTCATCACGCGTGTGTTACAGGAAGTCACAATTTTGCCGGCCTCTACCAATTCCACCAGACAGAGACGGCAGGCTCCAAACGGCCCGGTTTTGGGATGAAAACATAATGTGGGGATAGGAATCTCCAGCTGCCGCGCCGCTTCTAGGATGGTAGTCGTCTCGCTTACCGATATTTTTTGACCGTCTATGGTAAGTTGAACCATTGGTCTTTATGTCTCCTTAAGCAGGTTTACCCGGGTGGCGCCAGCCTTGGTAAGCATATTTACCGGTATGTTCGAAAAATGATAGGGGATAAACAGAATGCCCGGCCGGTAGCGCCCGCTTACTTTAGCCTTCAAGGTAAGTTCCCCCTGAGCTGAACGGACGCATACACAATCGTTGTCTGAGATCCCGAGGCGTTTCGCATCTTCACCGGATACTTCCAGATAGCTTTCCGAGCAAAGCATTGATAAACCGCGCGTCTTTCTACTCATCTCTCCGGTTCCATGATGGAAAAGAGATGTGCCTACCAATAGAATATAAGGATAATCTTTTTCTTCATCGACCGGTGGTCGATATTTTACCGGAAACAACCGGCCTTTGCCTGTCGGCAAATCCTCCATCCGTAAAAAACTTCTTCCCCATATGGGCTTCATCCAGACAAGGCCAGCAGAGATCCTCTTCCGCCAATCTGTAATAACTTATCCCCCGGTAGATGGGCGCCAGAGACCTGATTTCCTCCATGACCTCCTCCGGGTGGCTGTAATCCATTTCATATCCCAATGCGGTCGCCAAGTCACATAATATCCGCCAATCGGCCATGGCGCCGCCTTGGGGCTCTATCACCTGCCGGAGGCGCTGCACTCTCCGCTCCAGGTTGGTAAAAGTGCCGTCTTTCTCTGCAAATGAGGCCGCCGGCAACACTACATCCGCCAGTTTGGCGGTCTCCGTCAGGAAAAGATCCTGCACTACCAAAAAATCCAGTTTCTGAAGAGCTTCCTTAACTTGACTGTAATCAGGGTAGGACAAAACCAGATTTTCGCCCATGATATAGAGGGCTGCCAGCTTACCCTGAGCGGCCGCCTCCACCATTTGGGGGACGCTCAACCCCGGAGCATCAGGCAGCGTTACTCCCCAGCGCCGGTTAAATTTAGCTCTGGCAGCTTCATCTGTGGTCGGCTGATATCCGGGAAGAAAATCCGGTAACGCACCCATATCGCAAGCCCCTTGTAAATTGCAGCTGGTACATAAGGGGATTATTCCACAATTTTTTCGTCCCAGTTTCCCGGTAAGCAGTAGGAGGTTGAGTAATGCTTGAACGTTGTCCGTGCCTGATAGACCTCTGGTGACCCCGGCGCCAAAGATGATGCAGCCGGTGGGGGCGGAAGCAAAAGACTCCGCTGCCTGACGGAGAAGTTCCGGGGAGACGCCGGTGATCTGAGCTACCCGCTGGGGAGTGTATTCCTCCAAAGAGGAGCGAAGTTTCTCGAGCCCTTCGGTATAGTCGCTGATAAAGTTGCGATCCTCCCAGCCCTCAGCCAGTATGATGTGCGCTAATCCACATAGCAACGCCAGATCTGTTCCCGGCTGAGGCCTCAGCCAGCAATTTGCAAAAGAGGCCAGCTTAGTGGAGCAGGGGTCGATTAAGATTAACTTGGAACCTAAATTGCGCACCGCCTGCTTAATATATAAACCTGCCAGGATATGGGAAGTGGTGGGATTGGACCCGATTACCAATAACGTATCCGCCTCCCTGATCTCCTCCAGAGAGTTGGTGGCGGCAGGTATGCCCAAAGAACGGGTGAGGGCCGACAGGGAAGGAGCATGTTCCATGCGGGCATATGTGTCTATATTATTGGTTCCCAACACCGCCCGGAAGAGCTTTTCGAACAAGTAGTTTTCTTCATTTGTGCAGTGCCCCGAGGCTATTCCTCCGATGGCTTGAGCCCCTTTGTTTTTCTTGATATCTTTTAGTTTTTGAGCGATATGTTCGACTGCCGTGTCCCAGCTTACCTCTCTAAAACTACCGTTTTCTTTTATCAGAGGGCTGGTAAGCCGCTCCGGAGAGTTTATAAAATCATATCCGAAACGGCCCTTTACGCAAAGTAATCCTCTATTGGTACCTTCATCGTCCTGAGTGGTGACCTTGACGACTTTGTCTCCCTTATAGGCCAGTCTGAAGGTGCAGCCGCAGCCGCAATACGGGCAGATTGTTTTTTCTTCCTCCAACTGCCAGGGACGCGCCTCAAAGGCTGAGAGCTTGCTGATCAGCGCTCCGGTAGGACAAACCGATAAGCACTGGCCGCAGAACTCGCAGTTGGCCAGGTTATGGTGAGGGTAGCCTATCTCCAAGTCCAACCCCCGGTGAAAGAACCCTAAAGCGCCCACATTGCGTACCTCATCACAGACCCTCACGCAGCGACCGCACATCATACATTTGGCAAAGTCGCGTTGGATAAGCAGGTTGGTGTTATCTGCCGGAATACTTTCTTCCGTCTGATGACCAAACCGGTTTTCAGTTACCCCTAAGTTGAAGGCCAGCTTCTGAAGTTCACAATTCCCTCCCCGATCACAGGTCAGACAATCCAAGGGATGATGAAGCAGCATCAGCTCCACTATGGTTTTGCGCAAATTTTTAATTTCAGGAGTGTCGGTTCGTATTACCATATCCGGGGTTACCTGGGTGGTACAGGCGGCCATCGGCCTCCTAAAACCCTCCACCTCTACCAAACATACCCGACAAGCTCCGAACATGGTCAGCTCCGGGTAATAGCAAAGCGTGGGAATATATATCCCATACGTTCGGGCCACATCCAAAATTGTCCGGCCCCGCTTAGCCTGAACCCTAAGCCCATCTATTTGTATAGTAACCTGCTCCTGCATTATTATTCCTTAATAAAGCGCCCTGCGGGCGGGTTTAAATCCCCCCTGCCCCCCTTTATTAAAGGGGGGAACCCGTTAATCTCCAGTGTAAGCCCTTTATCTCCCTCTTTGGAAGGGAAACCCGTTGTCTCCCCCTTTGAAAAGTGGGGGGGGAACCCTTTGCCTCCCCCTTTGGCAAAGGAGGATTTTTTATCACCACAAATAGGTTTGTGGTATCTTATCTTATTGTCTGTGGTGTCAGATTCTCAAATCTGACACCTTGTGGCAGTCAGGTCTGAGGACCTGACTGCACAAATAAAACAACATCTTTCCCTAATAAGCTGAAAACATCAATTTTAGTAACTCCGGTCAACCTTGCCCACGCATTTTGCCGGCACCGGCCTATCAGGATGGAAGCCTTGCTCATGGTACAAGGTGCAGGTAGCCTTCCGATGGTCGGCTGACCAGACCTTAATCCACTTGCAATCAGCACACCTGTCACCGGATTTTATGGTGGCCATCAATTATCACTCCTATTTATTAACCCGAAAACAAACATCCCCCCCCCAGAATCCAGGGCAAGGCTTCCAATACCAACATAATAACACCCACTACCAGCATCATTGCCAGTATTCCTGGTAACATTGCACCCAGGAGGGCAAGTATTGCTCCAATTTCAAAGATAACTTAATTTCCTCTTTTTCTGTATTTCTCTAAAAGATATTTAAAAACCCCCATATTCCCCCCATTCTTATTTCCCTTCCAAAATTTCAGCGCCCACTCTTGCCCCAAAGCGCCTCACATGCTTATCGCCGCCTGCCAAGCCTTGACCCCACTTGCCGGTTACTTGGAGTTACCGCTCTTCCACAATCTTAAAACATCCATCAGGTAATGGCTGCTCTTCTAACTTACCTTCCTTCAAAAAAGCCGAGGCTCCTTTATGGATATAACTTAGGTATTCCTTAAAGTTCATCCCCTTAGTCTCTTGATAAATATTTTCCTTAGCATCCCAAACCTGCTCTTGCCAATCCTTCAACTTTCTCCCTTTAAATATCATAGATAATCACCTCTTCAGGAGTGCTTATTTCAAAACCAAATTTATACCCTTCTTGTTCAGTTAATGCTCTAAGTCTTCTTTTGATATGAGCGTTTACAATACAATTCCAACTGACTAGAATATCTATCTCTGGATTTATCACCACTATGGATACATGGACAGCATCATCCCTTTTATTAGGAGGGATTACTCCCTGATTGATATACAAATCGCTCAGGTATTCCACCTCCTCTTCCCTATGAATAGGTAACACCTTTAGTATCCTCGCTAACTCCCTCAGTTTACCTCTTAACTCTAAATCTGAGGTAACCAACAACTCTCTTAATACAACATCAGAGATGTATCCATCAAACAGGCCCTTTTCTATTTGGTCAAACAGCTTAACGGTAGCTTCTCTTTTATAGAGATTAAGAGCATCTTCGTCATAGTAAAACCCAAAGACCGATGTTTCTATATATAAATTTAACTTCTTCATTTTATTGCTTTTATTTTGCCCATTGGCTGACTTTTTCCAGGAGTTCACTGGTGGTCAATCATCTCCCGGCTTCAGCATCTTGAAGTCCTTCAAGAACCTGTGCCGAAAAGTTTATCTCATACATTACATCTTCCCAGGAACATCCATCAGGTAATCGCTTTATAGTTTCAATCGTTGCTTCTTTGATTAAATCCATTTAATAACGCCTTCTCCTTCAAATATAATCTTTTCAATATTATTTTTGTTCATCAGAATACAGAACCTTGCCTCTTACCCCCTCGCAGCCGTCAATGATCACCTTTGGGGCAATATTGGGCGTGGTTTTGGAATTCCTCGGGAAAATTATCCAGAAAGCTAACGGCAGCGCTATGGGCTACTTTCCCCAAAGGACAGAAAGAGCCTATCCGCATATTCTCCCCCAGGTCCCGAATTAAATCCAACTCTCCGTTCTGGGTTTGGCCCCGCCTTACCCTTTCCA
>QIEW01000333.1 GCA_003230535.1 bacterium | reverse complement strand
TGTCGTTATAGTTTGCCAGCCGCCAGCTTTTTATTTTTCCGCCTTTATTAGTGATTACTGCCCGATAAAGCGGGGTTTTGACCACTATCTCTCGCGGCACAAGAGCGGCTCGAGCCTCAAGTTGCTCCCGGTATTCTTCCGGCGCAACCGCCTGCTCCGGCTCCGGGATGGAAGCCGCTTGCGCCCCGATATCGGGCAGAGCCTCGCTTGAGTAAGTCTCGGGCCCGGCAGCCGCCTGCTGTTGAGCTTCCGGTTTCGGCGCCTGTTTTTGCGGCGATCGCGTCAAATAAGGAGTTGCTATATACTGATAGGCTACCAGTATACACACAGAAATAACTAAAAACAGAACAAATCTTTTTTCCATGACAGAATTGTATTGATTAGGATTAATCCGGCAAGGGGTCGAAGCCCCCGGGATGGAACGGGTTACACTTTAGAATTCGCCGGCTGCCCAGCCCTAAGGCCCGCAGCAAACTATATTTTTGGAGGGCCTGCAACATATAATCAGAGCAACTAGGATAAAAACGACATGCTGGCGGGAACGCGGGGGAAATCCATCGCTGATATAATTTAACCAAAGCAATAAGTATCCTTTTCATAAAACTAAAGCCCAAACCCATTAAATCACTGCCAAATAATTTACTCATCTTAAGCAAAAGGATGGGCGATCTAGTTTATGTAAACATGACTTCTATAGGTCAGAAATCTCTGTTGCCTTTATAGAGCCCTACTTTTCCCAACAGTTTGTTTACCTCTTGCGACAGATCTTCCAAGGAAGTCCCTACCGCTCTGGAGCGAGCCACCCAGACCATATCATAGCCAGGCCGGTACCGGTATCTATTTAGCCGGAATGCCTCCCGCATCAACCGTTTTACCCGGTTACGAACCGTAGCTTTTCCTATCCTTTTGCTTACCGAAATCCCCAGACGCGTCCACCCCAGCTTGTTTTCCAGATAGTATATGACCACCCGCTGCCCGACTATCTTTTTTCCTGTCTGACAAACCAAACCGAACTCTTTATTTTTTCTTACCAGCAGGAGTTTGGGGAGACCGAATTCAGCTGACATGCAACCAGGACACAGGATCAGACCGCCAGCCGCTTCCGGCCTTTTGCCCGCCGCCGGCTCAATACCGCTCTTCCGGAAGGTGAGGACATTCTCTGTCGGAAACCGTGGGTTCGCTTTCTTCTTGTATTACTAGGTTGATAGGTTCTTTTCATAATACTTTTTCATAAAATTAAAGAGATTAAAGAAATTAAAGAGTAAATCTAAATTCAAATCCCATTTAAAGCGACCTTATTTTAAGCACAACACCAAGTACATGTCAAGAATAACTTTGCCCTTAAAATTATACCAGGAAGCCAAACCTCCATGACCCGAATAAGTCGGGATCATAAACACGCTCGGAGCTGGTCGCTTTCACAGCGGGAGTTTTCGGTGATTTGTATGAGCCATTTTGTTTTTTGACCGTTATTCTATGAATAGCTGTATTCAAATAGCATCATTAATGTTTGCCGCGGATTTATGAATAATTCGGGATGAGAGTACATTTAAGTTTTTCCTTTTGTAGCAGTCATTACTTGTTTGAACAGTAACTTGGCATTACAGCGCCCTCTTTATCCCCCGCATTGCTTGGCGGATGCGGTCTTCATTCTCTACCAGGGCAAACCGTACATAGTTATCCCCCAGCTCCCCGAAGCCTATACCGGGGGCGACAGCTACCTTAGCCTCTTTTATCAGCAGCTTGGTGAATTCCAACGAGCCCATCTTGCGGTAGGTGTCGGGGATTTTCGCCCAGACAAACATCGTACCTTTAGGCGGCTCTATCGGCCAGCCCACTCTATTTAATCCGTTTATCAGCGTATCCCGACGGCTCCTATACATACCTACAATCTGCTGCACCGGCTCCGGCGGGCTGTTGAGGGCGATAATACTGGCTATTTGGATGGGTTGGAACATCCCATAGTCCAGGTAGCTTTTTATTCTGGTGAGAGCATGAATTAAGGTCGGGTTCCCTACGGCAAATCCTACCCGCCAACCAGGCATATTATAACTTTTAGATAGCGAAAAAAACTCCACCGCCACCTCTTTAGCTCCCGGCACTTCCAGGATACTGGGAGCGCGATAACCGTCGAACACCATATCCGCATAAGCAAAATCATGAATGACAAACATCTGGTGCTCCTTAGCCAGCTCGACTACTTTTTCAAAAAATGACCGATCAACCACCATCGTGGTGGGGTTATGGGGGAAACTCAACGTGAGCAGCTTAGGACGCGGCCAACTGAGCCTGATAGCTCCCTCCAGGTTCTCCATAAAGTCGGTATCCTCCAAAATAGGGATGGTGCGCACATCACTGCCTGAGAGGATGATACTGTACGTATGGATGGGATAAGTCGGATTAGGAACACAAGCTACATCACCAGGCCCAAGCAGCGCCCACACCAGATGGGCCAGTCCTTCCTTGACCCCGATAGTGGCGATGGCCTCGGTCTCGCAGTCCAGCTCCACACCGAAACGGCGGCGGTACCAGTCACAAATAGCCAGACGCAGTTTGGGAATGCCGCGCGAGGCTGAATAGTGATGATTTCTGGGGTTATGGGCGGCTTCGCACAGTTTATCTATAATGAAGTCGGGAGGAGGTTGGTCAGGATTACCCATCCCCAGATCAATTATGTCTTCACCCGCCTGCCGGGCCTTCATCTTCAAGTCATTCACGATGCCGAACACATAAGGCGGCAACCGGTTTATTCTTGAGAAACAGTCGCTTTCCATATTTTTATCCCTCCCGGCGGTTATTCATAATAAGAGCTTCGGGCATGGGGGGCGGATGTAACCCGTTTAAACCCTAAGCTGTAAGCCCGTCTCTGATAGTCTGCAAAAATCTGGGGGGTAAGATATTCCGCTACTGGAAGATGGGTTTTAGTCGGCTGGAGATATTGCCCCAAAACCAACAGGTCGCAATCCACATCCCGCAAATCCTTCATGACCTTATGCACCTGGGGAGCAGTCTCCCCTAATCCCAGCATTAATGCGGACTTAGTGAGGACAGAAGGTCTCCGCTCCTTTACTTCGGCTAAGAGCTTCAGGGAGCGTCGATAATCCGCTCCGGGCCGCACCTTATGGTAGAGTTCCGGCACCGTTTCCAGGTTATGCCCCCAAATATCAGGCCCGGCCTGAGCAATACGATCAAGCGCCTCGTATTTACCGCCGAAATCAGGGGTAAGCAACTCTATGACAGCTTTGGGGTTCTGACGCTTTACTTCCCCTACCGTGCGGGTGAAATGTTCCGCCCCGCCATCCGGCAGGTCGTCCCTGGTAACCGAAGTAATCACCACATGCAACGGTTCATATGCCTGATCCACCCTCAGTCGGGCACAAAAACCGCCAATCCGGCGCGGCTCCCCGGGGTCCAGGGGAAGAGGTTTTTCAGAGCCGACAGCACAAAAACGGCAGCTCCGGGTACAGTTGTCCCCCATGATCATAAAGGTAAGCCGGCTTTTGGAAAAACATTCGCCTAAGTTAGGGCAGCGGGCGGATTCACATACTGTATGTAGCCCGGACCGGCGAAGCGCCGCTTTCATATTATGTACCGCCTCACCTTGAGGATAGGGTTTTCTAAGCCAAGGCGGTAGACGCAACGGGCTGTATCTCCTTATTCTTGTTGAGGATAATACCTTCTGGATGGCCGCCTTGTCAAGTTCAAGGTTGACATTCCAAGAACAAAGCGCCTATTCGGTGCGGGTTTAAATCCCCCCCTGCCCCCCTTTATTAAAGGGGGGAACCATTTGTTTCCCTCTTTGGAAGGGGAACCCTTTGTCTCACCCTTTGAAAAGTGGGGGGGAAGAACTTAGCGCACCTTACGGTGCGGACTTATCGGGCTTGTGGTGTCAGATTCTCAAATCTGACACTCATTCAGCCTGTCGGGTTTGAGAACCCGACAGCACATAAAAAGGAATTTCCTATACTATCCAGTTATTTCCCCCTTTGGCAAAGGGGGATTAAGGGCAATGCAGTTCACTTAAGGACATATATGGATTCCCGCTTTCGCGGGATTGACACAAAATGATTATTCCTAACGTTTACAGGCCAATTTGGCTTAAGTGAACCGTATTGGGATTAAGGGGGATTTTTCATCGCCACAAACAGGTTTGTGGTATCTTACCATATTGTTTTATCCGTAGATAAACAACATGATACAGGTCAGCATTACCAGAGCTCCTTTTAGATAATCCAGCATCACAATCTTATATTCAAAAAAGGTGCGCAAGGTACCATCATACCCCCGGGAGACCATCGCCTGATAAATTTTTTCCGTTCTCTCAAAACTTCTTACCAGGAGCACCCCCACAAAGTTGCCGATGGTCTTGAGGGTATGCACGTCAGTCTTTTTCTCAAAGTTCCTGGCTTTCATGGCATTATTCATGCGCCTGATTTCCATCAGGAACACAAACAGGTAGCGGTAACTAAACAAAATCATCTGGACCAATACCGGCGGAGCCTTCAGCTTCTCCAGAGCCTTCATGGAGTCTGAGAAGGGGGTGGTGCCCATCATAGTAACTACCAGAATAACGATTGAAACAGCTTTTAGATAAATAATCAGCGCCAAGCGTAATCCAACAGGGTTAAACGAAAAAGCCAACACTTGGACTCCGCCGTCTCCAGGGACAGTAAGCGGCAATATAATAAAGAAGGGGAGCAGGAAAACACTTACCGGCAGCAGCCTTTTGGTGACAAATGAGAGGGGTATCCTGGAGATAATCACCAGCGTCACAGCAATCGCAAAACTAATCGCCGCTGACGGAATTTGCTTTACCATGGCTATGGTAAAAATTAAGATAACCAGGGACAGAATCTTGACCCGCGGGTCCCAGCTATGAATAACTGAATTTAGGTGAGCATATTTATCTATATCAGGATGCATATTTAGTCTTGAGTATACCTCATATTCAAGATACTAAGGAATGACAATTGATGAACTCGTAAAAAGCCAGAAAACACACATTATTGTCATTCCCGTGCAAACGGGAATCCAGTATCTTCAGATAGTTAAAATCAGGTTGGATTCCCGATAAAAGCGCTCGGGAATGACATTTTCAGACTTTTGCAAGTACCTCTAAGGAATGACAATTTATTTATGAAGAATCAGCTCTCCTTTCTGGAGTTCTACTGTTCTTATGGTCTTGGAGATTTCATGGGTAAACAGTTTGGGTTTGAGCCATTTCAATATACTACCTACAAAAGTGGGGAAATGCACTTTACCTATCGTAACGCCATGCGGTTCCAGCACCATGATGCCTGGCTTGGGAATTTTAATTATCGTATCAATAGCTATCATTGCTAAGTATTTTTCAATGTTCTCTTCTTCGGGAACAGTCCCGGATGGTCTTATATATTTCCTAATCTTTTCCGGAATAAATTGAAATATATAGGTTAATGCTTGGAAGGTTAAATGCGTTTTAGAAATTTTTACATTCA
>QIEW01000352.1 GCA_003230535.1 bacterium | reverse complement strand
AATGGCTTGACAACTATAGTAGATATGCGGTACTTTAATTTTAAAGTTGATGTTCATTTTAACCAGCCACTTATAATAACAGGAGGTGTGAGGAGTTTTGTTTTCTGAAGAAATTCAAGAAATTATTCAATCAGAATTTCAGCGGTTGGACCAGGAGATAAAGCGTCAGCTGGAAAGCCCTAATCCCGTAATTTCAGAAATTGGACGGCATATATTTAACTCCGGCGGCAAACGTATCCGGCCCATGCTGGTTATATTATCGGCCAAGATGTGCGGCTATAGCGGAGATCGGGAAGTAACCTATGCCAGCGCCGTAGAGTTTATGCACAACGCCACTCTGCTCCATGATGATGTAATTGATGGGGCGGCGCTAAGGCGGGGGTTCCCTTCGGCTAACGACAAATGGGGCGATCATCTTACCGTATTGGTGGGAGATTATCTCTATTCTGTGTCTAATGTTCTGTTTGCTGAAGCCGGCAATCCTAAATTACTAAAAATAGTCGCCGAAACGATAAAGACCATTTCAGACGGGGAAATCAGGGAAGCCGTCAAAAGCGGCCACCTGGATCTCACAGAAGAAGAGTATTTTGATATTATTTATCGGAAGACGGCTTCATTATTTTCCCTCTCTTGTCAGGCAGGGGCGATTGTTTCCGAACAGGATGAAGTCCATGAGCAAGCTCTGGGGCTGGCTTTCCAGATTATGGATGATCTTCTGGATATTACCGGCCAGCAGGGAAAGTGGGGTAAACCGATTGGAAATGATTTGAAAGAGGGCCATCTTACGCTGCCTATGATACATCTGCTTTCGCAGGCCACCTCCGAAGAGGAAGCTCGTCTCAAGGATGCTATGGATCAGTGGACCGGAGATCAGCGGCAAATTAGCATGATCCAACAACTACTAAATAAATACGCATCCGACCGATATACTAAGGAAGTGGCTGTCAAATATGCAACTAAATCTAAGGAGCTATTGAATATCTTTCCTGATTCGATTTATCGTCAGGCGCTCCTTTCCCTCTCGGACTACATTATCCAACGGAATGTATAATCCCCGACTAACACCGCGCCGCTTATTGGGGAAAATCCTTATAAAGAACATGGGACGGCAGATTCTGCAATAGATCCGCAAGCTAAAAACATCTTTATAACCTTGATTAAATAAAGAAAAACAGGGATGAATAAGATATTATCAGTAGCGCTGGTTGAAGCAATAGAGAGATGCCGAAAGGCGGGGTTGATGGAGGTGGGGACAATCCCGGATATATTCCTCCAATCACCCAACAACAGCTCCTTTGGCGACTTATCTTCCAACGCGGCTATGGTTTTAGCTGCTCAGGCTAAAAAACCTCCCCGCCGGGTGGCTCAGATGATCCTGGATCATCTGGAGTTAGGATATAACCAGATAGATCATGTAGAAATAGCCGGACCGGGGTTCATCAACTTTTTCCTGGCGAATGGTTGGTGGTATCAGGTGCTGGAGGAGATTTACCGCGCCCGGGAGGACTATGGCCGGCAGGATTTAGGCAAAGGAGAAAAAATACAGGTGGAATTTGTGAGCGCCAACCCCACCGGTCCCTTGCATATTGGACATGGACGGGGAGCTGCGGTAGGGGATGTGTTGGCTAATATCCTGGATGCCGTCGGTTACCGGGTGCAACGGGAGTATTACATAAACGACGCCGGTACCCAGATGGATATTTTGGGGAAATCGGTGCTCCTGCGTTACCAGGAACTGTTAGGAGAGGGGTCTGCCTTCCCGGATAATGCCTATCAAGGCGACTACATAGTGGATATAGCCCGGGAACTTCTGGAGCAAAAAAATGAAGGGAAGATTAGTTGGCTGGAGAAAGACTCCTTGCCATTTTTCACTCGCTACGCTAAGGATCGTATCTTAGACGGCATCCGGGAAGATTTACAGCGATTTGGGGTGAAATTTGACCAATGGTTCAGTGAGAAGAACTTATATGACAGCGGCGACGTAGAGCAGACGCTGCGTTTCTTAGCGCTACAAGGTTTAATAAAACTGCGGGAAGGAGCCGCCTGGTTTCTATCCTCCCGGTTCGGTGATGACAAAGACAGAGTAATTATTCGCCAAAGCGGCGATCCCACTTATTTGGCTTCGGATATCGCCTACCATCGGAATAAATATCAGCGGGGATTTACTAAGGTAATAGACATCTGGGGCGCGGACCATCACGGGTATGTGGAGCGGATGAAGGCGGCTGTCCAAGCTCTGGATCACCCCAAAGCATCTTTCCAGGTTCTCTTAGTGCAACTGGTGAGTCTGGTTCGCGGAGGGCAGCCGGTGGCGATGTCCACCAGGGCGGGGGAGTTTACTACCTTGGCTGAAGTAATGGAAGAGGTAGGCACAGACGCCGCTCGTTTTTTTCTGCTTACCCGCACCTCAGACAGTCATTTGGAGTTCGACCTGGATTTAGCGAAGCAGCAGTCGGCGGAAAATCCGGTCTATTATGTCCAGTATGCCCACGCCCGGATATCCAGTATCTTCCGGCAAGCCGCCCACCAGGGAATTGCAGTTCCCGGAGCATCAGAGGTCGAGCTTACCCTTCTTTCCCTGCCGGAGGAAATAGAACTTATTCGAAAACTGTCGGAGTTGCCCCAGTTGTTAGCGGGCGCCGCTATGGCGTCAGAACCCCACCGGCTGACAGCTTATACCCAAAATTTAGCCGCTATGTTCCATAAATACTATCATCGCCACCGGGTAATTTCCGATGATAAAGCTCTTACGGCAGCCCGATTAATCTTGGTATATGCCATCGGGGCGGTGCTTAGAAACGTTCTAAAACTTTTAGGAATTTCGGCTCCCGAGCAAATGTAGTTTGAACTATTGCGCGCCTGCCGGTGCGGACTTTCATGTAGGTTGGGTTGAGTCTTGCGAAACCCAACAATTATCGACACTAACTCCTAGTACACCATTTTTGAGGTGGTGGCAGGTTCTCAAACCTGCCACTCATTCAAACTCCTAGTACACCATTTTATAAATAACTGGGTTTATAAAGTCTGATGCTTTCGTAAAAAGTCGGTGAAGCTGGAAAAACTGTCTATATGCAGTATGATAACAAGCACAATGGCACTCTATGTTGTAGCGAGCAAGAGTAATCTTTACTTTTTACGAGACCATCAAGTCTGTCATTCCTGGCTTGACCAGGAATCCAGACCGACTCGTCTGGGCGTAGGCGCCAGCCGGAGCCTGGTAAAAAACCTCTGGATTCCTGCTTTCGCAGGAATGACAAAGTAATGCAGGATAAACCTAAAAACTTACGAAACGCTGTGCTAGTCCCTAACCCCTGCCTTTATCATACCTTAACAAACTAAAATTGTTAGTAGGGCGGAACAAGGCGTAAGCCGGTTCCGCTTCGCTTGAACCGCCCTACTCCTGGTCACAAATTAAAGGATGAATTTTGTTCTTCATCCCTCATCCTTCCAACTAATACCTTAACAGGTCAATGTCCTACCGACCACCTGCGGTGGAGCATAACCAGCGGAGCCGAAACCGTTCCGTTATCTTGCAATATCAATATCGGGAAGCCAAGAAAACATCTCCGCCTGCGGCTTTGCTACAAGTAGCCCCCACGCAGTGGGTTTCAATACCTTAACAGGTCAATGTCCTACCGATACAGTTAAAACTTCAATGAGTTAACCCGCACCATATAGGTAGGCTTCACATAATAAATACCACTTTTTATCATACAAGTCAACTACTTTTTCACCTCCCCGTCAAAATGTTCGCAAATATCGGCTTACAGAATTTCAGGAACCCCACTTTTTGACCGCATAAATTCATTATTTGACTGTATATATTGATAAATAATCAAATTGAAATGTTCGCAAATGTTTTTAAATTTCGCCCAAAAAATATATTTGCGAACTTTTGGCCAAAATTGCCAGTTGGGGCATTTTGCAACTAGCTGTATTTATACAACTATTTTGTAGCCAATTTTTTCTGGTTTTAACAATGTTCGCAAATGTCCTGTTGCCCAATACCCAAAATGAGATTTGCGAACTTTTTATACGAATTCCAGAATGTCCATATTTTAGTCTATCTACTTGTATTTACAATAATATATATTAATAGACCCCAAAACTCAAATGTTCGCAAATATATTTTGGCTAACTTATTGTATTATATAACATATCACCATTTGGCCACAAACGGGCGATAAGCTTTTTTCCCCTTGATAACAATTATAAGTGGTTAATGCGCTAGTACACCATTTTATAAATAACTGGGTTTATAAAGTCTGTCATTCCTGGCTTCGCAGGAATGACAAAGTAATGCAGGATAAACCTAAAAACTTACGAAACGCTGCACTAGATCGGCTCACGGAGCACTCGTTTGAGAATCTTTCCTGAGGCAGTTTTGGGCAGGGTCTCTCTGAACTCGATGCGGTGGGGAACTTTATAGGAGGCCAAAATGTTTTGGCAGTGTTGTCTCAGGGCGGCCTCGGAAGTAGACATGCCGTCTTTAAGGACCACATAGGCTACCGGAACTTCCCCCCGGGCTTTATCCGGCGCTCCCACCACCGCTGCTTCATGTACTTCCGGGTGACGGCAGAGGGCTTCCTCTATCTCCCGGGGATAGACATTGCAGCCATGTACAATCAGCATATCCTTCCGGCGTCCGACAATATAGATGTAGCCATCCTCATCCAGCCGCGCCAGGTCCCCGGTATAGAGCCAGCCGTCACGCATTGCCTCCCGGGTAGCGTTAGGTTTCCCCCAATAGCCCTCCATCAGGTTCGGGCCGCGCACCAGCAGTTCCCCTAC
>QIEW01000024.1 GCA_003230535.1 bacterium | reverse complement strand
TGATCTTTGTCATTCCTGGCTTGACCAGGAATCCAGACCGGTTAAAACCTATGGATTCCCGCTTTCGCGGGAATGACACTAAATGATTATTCCTAACGTTTCTAGGCTTAAGTGAACCGTATTGCGCCTAAACCCGAATAATTCGGGACTTATAACACGCTCGGAGTTGGTCGCTTCCACAGCGGGAGTTTTCGGTAATTTGTATGAGCCATTTTGTTTTTTGACCGTTATTTTATAACTACCTGTATTCAAATAATATTATCAATGTTTGCTGTGGATTTATGAAT
Organism: bacterium; assembly: GCA_003230535.1. Lineage (GTDB taxonomy): Bacteria > SZUA-182 > SZUA-182 > SZUA-191 > SZUA-191 > SZUA-191. The sequence goes on along the minus strand of QIEW01000024.1, from coordinate 6,068 downwards.
AATATGGGTAAAAATCCCATTTATATCTGCTTACTTGCTAAACAGTGGCCATGAAGATGAAATAGGGAGAGGTGCGAGAGTGGTTGAATCGGACGGTCTCGAAAATCGTTGGATGCTGTAATGTGTCCCGTGGGTTCGAATCCCACCCTCTCCGCCAATCATAATCTCCAATCATAGGCAATTTAATGGGAGATGGATATGTTGTTGTAGTTACAACTGAAGAATGCAAATAAACCGGGCAGTTTAAAAAAAAGTGTTCCATTTTTGGGCCAAAAGGCATATACTCCGAGAGAAGTGTTACTAAAATATTAGGAAATTTCTCTATAATCACAGCGTTGTCCGGTTAGGTTCACAGCATACTGCAATAAATCGATCTTTCGGCTGGTTCTCAAGCCGAAAGTGTCAAGGGCAGCGCACCCTTTTATAGTAGTTTCGGCCTGGGGACAGGCCGAAACATCGGAATTACCGAAAACTCCCGCTGTGGAAGCGACCAGCGGGAGCGTACTTATGATCCCGAATTATTCGGGTCTATAATCAAGCCATGAAGTATATAGACTATTTTACCAAGAGAATTTTACCGGCCTTAGTCTTAGGACTCATCCTAACTCCTTTTCTGGCCCAGGCGCACGCCGAACCGACTGGTTCTAAAGTTATTCCCTGGAATTACAAAAGCGGCAACTCTTATTATCTTAAAAAAAAGCAGGACTATAACAGCTGCGGCAAAATCGTTAAAGTAATAAATGGCAACACGCTCTACATAACGCTTGAGGGGGTTATAACCCGGGTGCGATTGCTTGATGTGGATGTTCCTAAACTTGACACGCCGGAAGGTAGGGCAATTAAGATTTATGTTGTTGAACTGGCTGAGGGTAAGGAAGCCTGCCTGAAGTATGATAACATGCGGGGGTATTATGGCAGACTACAGGCGGAAGTCTATATAGACGGCGAGAGTTTAGCGGATACGGTTAGGAAAAAAATGCACATTAAAAAAATAAAATGGGATGTCAGCCGCTGACGATAATTCACCCCACCCCGCAAATACACGCCTAAAAAGTCCCCCCTATCCTGTCGCCGGCTACCATAAATCACATCTACTATATATTCCCCACTTATATCATCGGCAACCTACTGTCGTATCAAACATAAATTATCGTATGTCTTCCCCCGCACCTCAATCCTCTCCCCCGGGGGAGAGGAAGCTCGGAGTCCCTTCTCCCCTAGGGGAGAAGGTTAGGATGAGGGGGTAATTCAATCGACATTTTAAAGTTGACGCAACACTACAATATAAAATCACCCCATTTGATAAAAAACAGGACGCCCTCTAACTATAAACATGTACGCATAACAATTGCAGCATCATCTTCTTGAAATACATACATATTAGGATCAATCAGCAATCCTTGGGAATAAAGGAGTAAATTATGCCTGTAGAATCCGGTAATTTTCGGGTCAAGACTAAAGGTTTCGGCGATATTTTGGATATTACCCCCCAGGTGAGGGGGGCGGTGGAGATATCCCGGATCAGTTCCGGGCTGGTGAATGTTTCTATTGCAGGCTCTACGGCTGCCGTAACTTCCATAGAGTATGAGCCAGGAGTGGTGCGGGACTTAAAGGAAGCGATTGAAAGGCTGGCTCCCCGGGGTATCCATTATTATCATGATGCGGCCTGGGGGGACGGCAATGGCTATGCCCACGTACGGGCGGCATTAGTGGGAGCGTCCTTTACCATTCCCTTTACCCAAAAACGCTTGGGGTTGGGAACGTGGCAACAGGTGGTGCTGCTGGATTTTGATAATCGATCCCGCACCCGGGAAGTGTACTTACAACTGGTAGGAGAGTGAGATGAAGGAGGCGGATGTGGCCTCTCAGCTTCAGGATGTCTTGGGTCGACCAGTAGGCAAAATAAAGCTGGAAGACCTGCCCGGAGATGCTTCCATCCGGCGTTATTTTCGGATACATCTGGCTGATGGTAACACATTTGTGCTCATGGAACTGCCTCCGGAGATGCAGCCTGACCTGAAAAATATTCTTTCGGTGTGGGATTATTTCTGGAAGCATAACTTAGGTGTTCCGGAGCGTTATGGGTATGCTGCCCAGAGTGGAATTATATTTTCCGAAGACCTGGGCGATCTCACGCTCGAACAATTGGTAGAAGGTTCTTCTGGGGAGGAATATAGGCCGTATTATAAGCAGGCGGTAGATTTAATCTGCCGTATGCAGCAGGTGGGGAATATCCACCCGGAACCCGGCTGTCCGGCTTTTAATTTAGTGTTTGATACGGAGAAATTTGCCTGGGAGCTGGATTTTTTCCGCCGCTACTTCTTAGAAGAGTTCCGCGGACAGAAGATTACCAAACAAGATAAGGTTGAACTGCATACCTATTTCCACCGCCTGTCCGAGCGGCTCTCCCAGGAATCCCGCTACCTTGCCCATCGGGATTACCACAGCCGCAATCTGCTGATAAAGTCGGGAAGTGTGAGGGTAGTGGATTTCCAGGATGCGCGCCAGGGGCCGCCTACTTATGACCTGGCCTCTTTACTCCGGGATTCTTATGTGTCTCTACCCCAGGCATTGATCGAGGAACTGCTTGAATATTACCTGGAGCAAAATGCAGCCTTAGTATTAGGCGGAGAAGACCGGCAAAAGTTCTTGCGCTTGTTTGACTATACCTGCCTGCAACGCAACCTGAAAGCTTTGGGAACCTTCGGTTACCAGGCTTCCGTTAGACATAACCTGCGCTATGCGGCTGATGTGCCCCGCACAATAGGCTATGTGGCGCATAATTTAGGCAAGTATCAGGAATTAGGCGGATTGAGGGCGCTCCTTCGCCGCTATCTGCCGGAGTTGACTTAATACAGGCAGCGACCTGAATATAACCTAACCTGAGTTCGATATAAATCTTATTGTATTTATAGATGTTTCGGCTTGTCTCAAGCCGAAAGTGTCAAGGGCAGCGGCGCCCTGTTGGGTTTCGGCCTGGGGACAGGCCGAAACATCGGAAACATCGGAAATCGAAACCGATCAGTTATTTGCATACGACTACTAATGCTAAAATGAGACCTCTGTCGCCCAATAAATCAGGCAATTGCCACAGCCCCCATCATACCAGATGAAAGCATTGATCCTTTCAGCCGGATTAGGAACACGGCTTCGGCCACTCACTCTGCTGTTACCAAAACCATTAATTCCGGTAGTTAACCGCCCACTGATCACCTATGCCTTGGAGTGGTTGGCCTCACAAGGAGTGGATGAGGTAGGTATTAACCTGCACCATTTGCCCCATCTGGTTCCCCAAACCCTCGGCGACGGAAGTAAATGGGGCCTGCGGCTCCAGTATTCCTTTGAACCGGAGATTTTAGGTACCGGCGGAGGCATTGCCAAGCTGGCCGGAGGCTTCCTAAACAAAGAGACGCTCCTGGTCGTAAACTGCGACATATTGTTTCAACTGGATTTATCGAAGGCGCTAGCTTTCCATCGGGAACGAAGAGCTAAGGTTACCATAGGATTAGTTGATCGGAAATTGCTGCCTGGAGGTAAAAAACCAAGTCTGGTTAGTATAGATAATGCTGGGCGGGTACTCCGTATTGGCCCCCCAATTATCAATAGCTCCAATTCACAGCAGCCGGGAGACCCATCCTCCGGTTTTGTGTTTTCAGGTATCCACATAATTGAACCGGATATTATTGAGAGAATAGCTGTAGACAGATATTCTTGTATTGTATCAGACACCTATATGAGGCTTATTCGGGAAAACGGCCCCATTTATGGCTATCCCTACCTCGGGGATCAAAGACCCGAGGTTCGTAACTCTAAAGATCACAGTCACCAAGAACAAACCGCTTCCGGATATTGGCGGGAGTTGGGAACCCCAGAGAGGTATTGGGAAGTGCAGCGGGAAATTTTGGCCGGCAAAACCCCTTTTCAGTCCCGCCCGCCTGTTTCTGTTTCCGGGCTGTGGATAGATCCTGAAGCGCGGATTTCACCTCAGGCACAGATCATCTCCCCGGTGGTCATCGGACGCTATTCTGTAGTCGAGGAAGGCGCCAGGGTAGGTCCGTATGCCATTATCGGGAAAGGATGCCGGATAGGCCGGGGAGCCAGGCTCGGGGAGTGTCTTCTGTGGGATGGAGTTCGGGTTGACCCGCAAAGCAGGATAACGCAAGCTATCCTGGCTGGGCGGGGGAAACTATACAGCGTTAAAATGGATGTTGCCAAACAGAGGGAGACAATATGCTGAATATCCAAATCAGCCAATTAGCCCAAAAGATAATAGACGGTTATGAGCTAACATATGAAGACGCCTTAAAACTAAGTCAGATTAAGGAAGCAGCGCTGGAAGATCTCCTTTTTTGCGCTGACCGGATCCGGAAATATTTCAAGGGTAACTCGATACATCTATGTTCTATTATAAATGCCAAGTCCGGCCGCTGTTCCGAGGATTGCCGTTTCTGCGCCCAATCGGGACATTACCATACTCAAGTTAAGGAGTATCCTCTGCTGGAAGAAGAAAAATTATTGGAGGGAGCAGAAGCAGCCAACGCAGCCGGCGCTTCTTGTTATGGTATCGTTACCAGCGGTCGTACCATCTGGGGTAATGGTGAACTGGAACGTATCTGCCTGGCTATACGTCAGTTAAGAGAGAAAGGAGAAATTACCCCATCCGCTTCCTTGGGAGAACTTACTCCCCAGATGGCCAAGAAATTGAAAGAGGCGGGCTTAGTGCGCTACCATCATAATCTGGAAACCTCAGAACGTATTTTCCCCCGTATCTGTACTACACATAGTTACCAAGATAGGCTGGCTACGATACGGCTGGCTAAATCATACGGATTTGAGGTATGCTGTGGAGGTATTTTCGGCCTGGGAGAAGAAATGGAAGACCGGCTACAGTTTGCCTTTACCCTCCGGGAGCTAGGGGTAAACTCCGCGCCCTTGAACTTCCTGGTGCCAATCCCCGATACGCCCCTGGAGCATCAGCCGCCCCTTAATCCCAGGGAGATCCTCCAAACCATAGCTTTGTTTCGTTTCATACTACCCCAGCAAGACATCAAAGTCTGTGGCGGACGAGAGAAACATCTCCGGGATCTACAGAGCTGTTTTTGCCGGCGCCAACGGCATTCTGATCGGTAACTATCTTACCACTACCGGCCGGTCACCCCAAGAGGATCGGCAAATGCTGGCTGATTTAGGGTTCTATTCTTAAGGACAAGCAGCACAGCTCCCACCAAAGACCTCACAACGAACCTTGATCTCCTCGCAGGATAATGCCCGGTCATAGATAGTCACTTCGTCAATGTGGCCAGGAAAAGATTCTGAGAGGCCGAAAAGTGAATCCCCAATACGTATGTCAAGATTATTCGCCATCAAAGCTCCACCGCCACCTAATCCCCCAATAGGCGTTCCATTAACATATAATTGCCCGCCACCGGACGATGTATATGAAAGCGCTATATGATACCACTGATTAAGCGTCAAAGTATAAGTACCTGAGATGGCTTTCCATGCCCCTCCAGCATTAGCGAAAAAGCGTACTTGTCTATTCAATCCACCGCTTTCTGTCCCAAAATAATAAAGTACAAAATTTGCATTGTTTATGGTGGAAAATTTACTTATTGGGTGGACTGCATAGCCATTATGTTCCGCAACTGGGCGAATCCAGGCTTCAATTGTCAGGTTATCCGTAATATCCAGGCTGTCTGCGTCCGGGATCTCCACATAATCATTGCTCCCATCAAAACTCAAAGCGCTGCCGGACTTGCCGGTAGTCCAGGCAGGACAGTCAGGACAGGTGGGCCCCAGCGCCCCATGATTACTCCCCACGCTATCATAGGCTATGCCGCCGCTATTCTCATTAAACTTCCAGTAACTGACGGCGCCAGTGGTGTAAACTTCTTTCTTGGTAGCCTCAGTATTTTGGGCGGGAGAATTGTCCACCGCAAAGAATTTTAATTCAGTAGTAGCATTGTTGGGGATGCTGATGCCAGCGACCGGCGAAGGCCCGCAACTAGTACTACCGGTACAGGAAATATTAGGGTCGGAACCGTCGGTAGTATAGTGGATGGTGGCCG
>QIEW01000209.1 GCA_003230535.1 bacterium | reverse complement strand
GGGTCCCCCTCCAGGAGACTCCTGTCCTTAAAAGTGCCGGGGTCGCACTCCTGGGCGTTGCAGACTATGTATCTCTGATCGCTTTCTGTATTAGCGCAGATTTCCCATTTATTACCGGTGTAAAAACCGGCCCCTCCCCGGCCCCGAAGACCGGAGGCTTTCACTATATCGATCACCTGGGCTGGGCTGAACTCTTCCAAAACCTGCTTAAGAGCCTGATAGCCGCCTTGGGCTATAAAATCATCAATGCTTTCCGGATCAACATCACCGCAAAGTTTCAATATGCGGCGTTCCTGGAGCTTCATAAAGCCCGACAACTCACATTCCGTAGTGCCGTCTGAGAGTACCCACTCCTTCACCGGACGACCGTTCATCAGGTGTTCTTCCACCAATTTGGGGACCATATCCGGCTTAACCTTGGCATAGGAGTATTTCCCCAACTCCGGAGTGATAATATCCACCAGCACATCTTTGGAGCATAACCCCCGGCAGCCGGTTTGCTTCAAGCAGGCTCTTTTCCCTAATTCAGCTTCCAGCGCCTGCTCTTCTAAACAGCTGTTAAACTTCGCCAAGACCTCTTTCCCCCCCGTAGCTATTCCATTGGTGCCCAGGCAGACCTGAATTTTTATACCATTCTGTTGTCCCGCAGAACTTATACTCATTCTTAACCCTCCCTCACTTACCTACCGTAATATCTCCGGCATTATATCCGCACCGCAGCTAACCCGAATAATTCGGGCTAATTGTAATTCTCCAAAAAACCCGCTAATTGTCCGACTTCTACGCTACCGAAGATATCGTCATTTATAATAATGGCCGGCGCCATACTACAGGTTCCCAGGCAATCCACCGTCTCCAGGCCAAATCGCTTGTCTTTGGTAATTTCACCCTTTTGAATCTCTAAAAGCCCGCTCAGCTTATCGAGAATCATCTGAGCGCCCTTCACATAGCAGGCTGTGCCTGAACAAACTTTTATTACATTGCGAGCAATTTCCGGTTCATGTTTTAATTTCAGCTTGAATTGTCGATGGAAAGTAACCACGCTAAGAACCTCAGGGGTAGGAACGTTGAGCGAGGCGGAGATCTGGTAGATCGCGTCTTCTGAGACATACCCCAACTGATCCTGGAGGCTGTGCAGTATAAACAGCAGTGGACTGGGCTGTATTAAACCTTTATCCACAATTTCCTTTACCAGAAGTAATTCGGCTGGCAAACCGATACTTTTTGCAGGTGTTCCCATAGTTATCTTCCCTCCCGAAAGATTTATCAAAAAATGTAATAAAATTCAGATAATAGGTGTGGTAATTAGAGGTTCCGCTGTAGGTTCAGCGTATAGGAATTGTCTTTTTTAAGGATTATGATGTTAGTACAGGTTGAGCAATAATTATACCAGTAACGATTTATATCAAGATAATATATTGATTTACATACAAACAATCCTTATCAACAGCTAGATACGTTGAACTTTTAGGAGGCGTATATAAGGAGAGTTTTATGGCAGGGACGCCATAGTCAATTAATGGCTATGGCGGGAGTGGGATAATCATAGCGGTCAATCTTATACAAAGTTGCCGTCTAAGGAATAATATTTGACCCGAATAATTCGGGATCATAAACACGCTCCCGTTGGTCGCTTCCATAGCGGGAGTTTTCGGTGATTTGCATGAGCCATTTTGTTTTTTGACCGTTATTTTGTAAGCAACTGTATTCAAGTAACATTATCAAGGTTTACCGTTTGTATTACCACCATCAAAGAAAGAGAGCCCCAAGATGCTTCAATCCCAGTACGTTGCGGTTGAGGTAATTTTGTAAATTAAAAACGAAAGAAAAATTACGTTTTTTCAGGCCATCTTACCACCCATCACTTTTTAGCTCACAGGAGCAGTGGGGGGAGCGGTTGTGCGAGGCGTCTTAGGAGACGAAGACCTCTTTTAAACAGGGAACAGGTTGCATTTAAGGTAAGGATATGATTATAATGGATAATCCCATAATGGTTGTAATGGCACAAGTTGCCGCTGTTATTTGATTAACCATATAAACAAAAGTGAGGGATGTTATGGGAAGCAGCATTACACCCCAAATTGAAGAAAGCGTCCTTCAGGATATTCAGGAATACCGCCGCCGATGTGAAGAAGATACAGAAACATATTTATTTTTTCCGCTGGCGGAGGCTTTTCGGCAGATAGGCCGCCATGACGAGGCAATCTCTGCCTGCAAGGAGGCCATAGGAAAATACCCCGAGTATTGGGAGATGCGGGTAACTTTAGGCCGGATATACAAGGAGCATGAGCAGCTGGATGAGGCGAAAGATCAACTGGAATTGGCCGTAGCCAATCTCCCCAACAATTTATTAGCCCATAAGCTCCTCGGAGAGGTTTATCTTTCCCAAAATCAGGACATAGAAGCAATCAAATGCTACCGAAATATCCTCCTCTATTATCCGGAATGTTCACAAATAGCCGCCACTCTGGCTCAATTGGAAGAGAAGGAACTCCTCTACCAGCAGAATATGCTAAAGGAATTGGAATCCTGGAAAGAGGGAATTTACATGGTCTTGGACAAAAACAAAGATAGTGTCTAATAATAGAATAGAGAAGCTGCAACAGGAACTAAGATATCAGGCGCTACAGGCGCTATTGGTAACCTCCAGGGAGAATGTGCGTTACCTCACGGGGTTTGCCGGCACCATGGGGATGTTGCTGGTTACCCCCGAGAGAGCGTTGTTTGGTACTGACGGGAGATATATCCTGCGCTCAGAGCAAGAAATTGCCGGAGTAGAGCTACAGCAGATAAAGAGCTATCTTCAGGGACTGGCCGCCCTGCTGGAGGAGGTAGGACCGGATAACATTGGGCTGGAAGCAGAGCACCTGAGCTTTGCCCAATATGAAAAGCTTGCCGGGGCCTGCCGCGGCAAGGGCGCTCAACCTGTCCCCACCCATAAACTGGTAGAGAACCAGCGGCTGATAAAAGATCAGGACGAGGTAGCTTATATCCGGCAGGCTATTTCTATCGCTGAACGAGTTTTTATCCTGGTGGAGCGAGCCCTCCTTTCTCCGGGAATAGTTGAACAGGATCTGGCCTCTGAGATGGAATTTGTAGCCCGCAGCCTTGGTTCTGAAGGTGCGCCGTTTGAGACTATAGTAGCTTCAGGGGAGCGCTCAGCCTACCCTCACGGCATAGCCCATAAAAGAACCGTCGCCTCCGGGGAACTGGTGCTGATAGACTTTGGGGTCAACTGCCAAGGTTATGCCGCTGATATTAGCCGCACCTTTATCGTCGGCGAGCCAACTTCTGCTCAGCGGGAAATCCATCAGGTAGTATGGGAGGCCCAAAGGGCGGCTTTAGCTATAATCAAACCGGGAGTGACCGCCAAGGAGATAGATAAGGCCGCCCGCGCGCATATCACCGCCAAAGGATACGGTCCATATTTTTTGCATGCCACCGGGCATGGCGTAGGCTTGGAAGTGCATGAGGCGCCCAAGATAAATGAAACGAGTGATGTTGTGCTTGCCCCGGGAATGGTAATTACGGTCGAGCCGGGAGTTTATATACCGGAGATAGGCGGCGTAAGGATTGAGGACATGGTATTAATCACCCCGGAGGGGATGGAAATCCTGACCGACGCCCTCCCCCGGGAACTTGTCTGGGTTTAGGACCCGAATAATTCGGGATCATAAACACGCTCCCGCTGGTCGCTTCCATAGCGAGAGTTTTCGGTAATTTGTATGAAAATTTTGTTTTTTAACCGTTATTATATAAGTAGCTGTATCAAAATAACATCATTAATGTTTACCGCGGATTTATGAATAAGCCGGGAGGAGCAAAGGCGAGGCTACTTAGTGGAGGACCTGACCGATTGAGTAGTAAAGGTCCAGGTGTCTCCGGTATGAGCGCCGCAGTCGTTTTTGGCTTTGATCTTCCAGTAGTATTTAGTCCTGTAGTTTATGGCCGGCGGACGGTAATTGTTTTCCTGGACAGTAGCGATAGGGGTGTCAAGTTCCTTGGGCTTGGTTCCCAAATATACCATATATTCATCTGCTCCGGCGAGCTTACTCCATTCCAGGGGAGTGTTGACTGAGGCATGAGGTTCTTTATCCAGGGGATAAGGATTATATGGCCTGCGTGGAGCACATGGCGCAGGTTCAGTGGTAAAGCGCCATTCCCGGCCTTCTTTTGATTGCCCACATCTATCTTTGGCTGTTATCCTCCAGTAGTAGGCGGTCTCATAATTTAAGGATGGAAGGATGATATTGCATTTGTCATTATAGCAGGAGTTCTTGGACACAGAGGCATAACGCTGCTGTGGATTACTGGCAGCGCCAAAAAATACAGAGTATTTCTGGACCCCTTCAACTTTCTTCCAACTCAGTGTAGTCCCTGTTCTGGGGAGATAAAAGGTATTGTTTTGGGGAGATGAATAGCTAAACGCAGGCAGCGGGTTACAGGGATCGCAGACATCGCCGATGCCGTCCCGGTCGATATCAGCCTGATTAGCGTTAGCTATACCGGGGCAGTTATCAGCGGGGCAGGTATTGGCTGCAAAACCGGGATTGCCGTATCTATCCCCATCCGTGTCGGTACAAGTATCGCACACATCGCCGATACCGTCCCCATCCGCATCCGCCTGATGAGGGTTAGCTATGCGGGGGCAGTTATCGGTAGGGCAGGTATTGGCCGCATAAGCGGGACTACCGTATCCGTCCCCATCTATGTCAAGGCAAGTATCGCATACATCACCGATACCGTCCCGGTCGGCATCAGCCTGATTAGCGTTAGCTGTATCGGGACAGTTATCGGAGGGACAGGTATTGGCCGTAAAACCGGGATTGCCGTATCTATCCCCATCCGTGTCAGTACAAGTATCGCATACATCGCCGAGGCCGTCCCCATCCGCATCGGCCTGATTAGCGTTAGCTGCGTTGAGGCAATTGTCGCATACATCTCCTACATCATCCCAGTCTCCATCAGCCTGGTCGGGATTAGGCACAGAGGGGCAGTTATCGGTGGTGCAGGTATTGGCTGCATAACCGGGACTACCGTATCCGTCCCCATCTGTATCAATGCAAGGATCGCATATATCCCCTATACCGTCCCGGTCGGCATCAGCCTGGTCGGAATTTGCTGTATCGGGGCAATTGTCGCACGCATCTCCCGCCCCGTCTCCATCCTTATCAGCCTGGCGGGGGTTATAAACAGAGGGGCAGTTATCGCTGTTATTGGAAATATCATCCTCATCGATATCTTTACTGGCATGAACCTGGTCCAGCCCGGCACAAAAAATAAACAAATTAAATATAGCGGCTGGTAAGAGTATTAAAATTTTCGATTTAGAAAATGTATAGCTAGCAATCATTTTCATACCCCCTCCTTACTTCAGCCCCGGTATCTATTCGAACCCCAAATGCACATAAATGGCAGATCACCCGGTAATGAAGGTTAACTACTTCTGATTGTACACTTCTTTAAGGTAAAATGGAATACTTTTCCTATATTCCAATGCTAATCACAACAATAACATCTATATGCGCAAACATGACTGCAATTTTGGCGATTGCGCAGCCAGAAACCGCTTGACAACCTCTTGGCAGGTTGCATATAATGTCCATGTAATGTATATAAAGTTACTAGCAGTCCGTTTTATAAATAACTGGGTTTATAAAGTCTGTCATTCCCGGCTTGACCCAATGCAGTTCACTTAAGGATGATCTTTGTCATTCCTGGCTTGACCAGGAATCCAGACCGACTCGTCTGGGCGTAGGCGCCAGCCGGAGCCTGGTAAAAAACCTATGGATTAATGCTGAAAGTTTATCCCTGCGAAGGCAGGGGCAGGAATGGCAAAATAATGCAGTATAAACCTAAAAACTTACGAAACGCTGTGGAACTTAGCGCACCTTGCGGTGCGGGCTTTTTGTGGTTCCCTCCCCCTTGATGGGGGAGGTTAGGTGGGGGTGAAGGGTAACTCAAGAGGTTCCCCCTCCCCTTGATCCCCTCCC
>QIEW01000137.1 GCA_003230535.1 bacterium | reverse complement strand
CGCATTGGGAGATTTTACTACATTGTGGGGAGGGCAGGGTAAAGGGTTTAAAGATGGGGCTACGCAGATGAAGAGCTGTATACGATAAAGTCCTTTTTGCTAACCGACTCCACAATCTCTCTAAGCTTGCTAATTTCATCAAGCTCCATATTAGTTGTGCCAGAGATAGCATCAACCACGAGAGATATATTGTCATCTTTGGCGAGCTGTTTTGCTTTTATAATTAAGTCTTCCAGGTTGTTCATTATTTTCCCTCCCTTTTATTATATTCAAAAACAGACTTATTCCCAAACTGTTGTTCAAGCTGCAGGCGTATAGGCTTTAAGTTGTTCTCCGCGCCACAATTGGGACATTGAAAAATATCATTTTCAGGGTATTTAAGATGTTTATCTTTTAATGCTGCTTTGCCACCAAGATTTAGTTGGATATTGCTGGGAGTCTGGCACTTTCCACATTTACTCTCAATGCTAATAGATTGATTACCTTTTTTGTCTTGCGCTACAGGTTTCTCGAATCTGTATACTTGACTGGTAGTCGTCTCGAATATTTTATAAATATTTGATTCGAATGTTCTTTGTAGAAGAACGTAAAATTTGCGGATTGCATCACAGAGATCGCTATTTTCGCCGTAATCTGTAATTTCTAAACCCATCCCGCGCAGATCATCTATATTAATGGACCTGCCATGGCTTAGCCATGTACTATGTTCACATAATTTCCCTGCAATCTCTGCTGCTTGGCTCTCTCGTTCCTCAGGAGTAACAGTTGAGCCATCGCCTCTATGCGTTACCCAATTTTTAAATTTGTATTTTATAAGCCAGTTAGTTACCAGAGTTTTGGATAAAGACAATGCGTTTTCTGCATTTTGGATTTCACCAGGCGATATATTTTGCAGGATAGGAATAAAGGCTTTATTAAGGTCCCCTGATTCAGAAACTTCTTTCTTAATCTTTTTCAAGCCTTCAATAAATGCGTCAGCTGAAAAGGATTTACCTTGATAATTCAACTGTGCGTCAATTGGTCCAAGAGAAGAAGAGTTTTCCATTAAAATCTCATCTCCAGACATGGCCATAATGGTTCCCGCGCTCATGGCCATACCAGGGACTATAAAACTTACTTCGCTGTACTTATTTCTGATCATTCTAACGAGTATTTCAGTATATTCAGCATAGCCACCTGGTGTTTCGAGGATAATATCGAGTTTATCTGTGCCTTGGAGGTCGCTTAATATCTCCTTCATATACATGACGTCATCAAATGCAATCATCGTTAGCCTCGAATTTTTCTGCATGCCGGCAGCAAATACTAAAATATCTCTGCCACCTCTCAGCTGAGAGATTTTTTGAAGCTGTTTTTTGCGTTCCTGCTCTATGCCATTGATATCGAGGTCCATATTGAGGTATTCGACGTAAATTCCCATTTTCCCCTGCTAAATAAATTACCCAACCCTGCTTTATATCATATTTATAACTATTAATAACTTTTATTATTTCTATCGGTCCCCGCCCCTTTTGCCTGTCCTGTAGGAGGGGAGGACGTCCCGATCTTTTCATCACCGTATATATGCATGACTTCTTTTATGCCGAATAAATAACGAAAATTAAAGGTTGCTTGAGGCATATTGGCATTTTGCAGGTTTTGAGGCTATTTGACGGTATAAATCGGTCACAAGTATTATGCCCTCTCCATATTGTTAAAAACCGCTTGCGGCACACGGGCTTGTAGATAAATCCGTCACCGTGTATGCTGGTGGTAATAATTCACACTGAACCGGAGATTTGCATATGACTACTGCCGTTAAAAAAACAATCTCCTTGCCGCCGGAGCTTGCGAAGGAGGCGGAAGAGATCGCCCGGGCAGAAGGCAAGACGCTAAGCGGGGTAATACAGGACGCACTTCGCTCAGTCCGTGCCAAACGTTTAAAGAAGGAGCTGGGCAATATCCAGGGCTTTTGGAGCCGCAAGGCGAAAGAAAAAGGCATTCTCAGCGAAAAAGAGTTGGAGCGGTATCTGCACAGTTGAAAATAGTTTTTGACACGAACATTTTCATTTCCGCCATTGCCATTCCCGGGGGTCGTGCGGAGGAGGCGATAACGCGGGTTATTGATGGCAGGGTTCAATTGCTTTTGTCGAAGCCGATCATCCATGAAGTCCTCGGCGTTTTGGCGCGGAAGTTTGACCGCGACCGGGAAGAGCTTGCCCGCGTGGCGGTTTATCTCACCGAACTGGGGGAAATGGTTTATCCGAAACGCAAAGTCAAGGTACTCACCGACGACCCCAACAACCGCATTATCGAGTGCGCGCTCGCCGGAAAGGCGGCTTTTATCGTTACCGGCGACAGCGCCATGCTGCGACTGGGTAAATTCAAGGGAGTGGAAATAATTACCTTGAAGGAGTTCCTGAAGCTTTGTTGACGATAAAACTCATAGGGGCAGCCCGGTCATGGCGCCAGCATATCGCCTGCCCGTGCCACGGGCATTGCCTGAATTTGGCCGTGGTGATAAAATATCGGATTAATACGAGGAGAGACCATAACCTTTGAAACCTGTTTTTGAACTGCATAAGGGATAATGAGCACCATGAATAAAGGGCAGAAAAGGATACTGATAGGGGCGCTCGCCATAGTTGGCGCCATCGGCTATCTTGTTTACTCCGGGATAAAGGAAACCTCGGTTTATTTCCTTACGGTCACTGAGGCGTCCAAATCCGCGACCCCGAACCAGGACCTCCGCATCGGAGGTAAGGTTGAAGCCGGATCCATAAAACGCGACGCGGACGCGCTTGGAGCGCTTTTTGTGCTTACGGATGAAAAGTCGAAAATCCCCATCAAATATAAAGGCACTCTGCCGGACATGTTCCAGGAAAATGCGGAGGTAGTGGTTCAGGGCAAGTTCGATTCATCAGGGCTGTTCAAGGCGCACACTCTTTTGACAAGCTGTCCATCCAGGTATGAAGCGGCCAAAGAAGAAGTTGCTACCTAACAGATACCCGCGCCAAACCCAATAACGCATGGAAACCACACGATGATAGAACTTGGAGAAATATCGCTTCTAACCGCACTCATAACTTCCATTTACTCGATGGTTGTCTCCTTTTGGGGAGGCTTTAAGGAAAATCAGCTGCTTGTTAAAAGCGGCCAGAACGCGATGTTCGCCACGTTCGGACTTCTATCCGTCGCCTCCGTCATTTTGACGCGCGCTTTCCTTACGAACGATTACTCCATTCAGTACGTCTACAGCTATTCCAACGCCGACCTGGCAACTTTTTATAAAACATCCGCCTTCTGGGCCGGCCAGAAAGGCTCGCTGCTTTTGTGGGGATGGATGCTTTCCTTTTTCACAACAATAGTGATACTCCAAAACCGCAGGCACAATCAGCGGCTGATTCCCCACGTGGTGGGCGTGCTTGCCATTACCGTAGTTCTATTTTGCTGGCTAATGGTGGGGGCCACTCCGGTCTTCGAGCGGATGGGGGGAATACCGCCGGACGGGTACGGTCTCAACCCGATGCTGCAAAACCCGGGCATGGTGTTCCATCCGCCCGCCCTCTATCTGGGGTTCGTCGGCTTTACCATCCCCTACGCTTTTGCGATGGCGGCATTAATCAAACGCCAGATCGGCGACGTCTGGATAAGGTCTACGCGGCGCTGGCTTATTTTCGCATGGTTTTTCCTCACGATGGGAAACCTTCTGGGAGCCAACTGGGCATACGTTGAACTGGGATGGGGCGGCTACTGGGCGTGGGACCCGGTGGAAAACGCCTCGTTCATGCCGTGGCTGGTCGGCACCGCCTACCTGCACTCCGTTATGATCCAGGAAAAAAAGGACATGCTGAAGATATGGAACGTTACCCTCATCGCGATTACTTACACGCTTACCATCTTCGGCACGTTCATCACGCGCTCCGGCCTTATCGCGTCCGTGCACTCGTTCGGCGAAACAACGGTCGGCTACTACTTCGGCGTGTTTATAATCATCATCATAGCCTTTTCCACTTACATGATCGTCAGCAGGCGCGAACTTTTACGCTCTAAAAACAAACTTGATTCAATGGTATCCCGCGAAGCCAGCTTCCTGTTTAACAACCTGATGCTTGTGGGCGCCGCCTTTGCCGTCTTCTGGGGCACTACGTTCCCGATGATTTCAGAAGC
>QIEW01000139.1 GCA_003230535.1 bacterium | reverse complement strand
TAACACAGAGGGTAACGACTATGGGGAAAAAATATAGTGATTGTTTCTACTGCGGCGGCGTAGTGGAAGAGAGGCTCTGTCCCCGCGAGTTCAGGCGGCGGGGGCAACTGTTTATCTTTGAGAATGTCCCCATGGGTGTATGTGCCCAGTGTGGGGAAAAGATTCTCAAACCGGAGGTAGCCAAGTCCCTGGATAGAATTATCCGGGAACATAAAAAACCAGCCAGAACCATTGAGGTGCCCGTATATTCGTATGAACTGGAGATAGCCTAAGGAGGTGATAGGTAATGGCCAGAGACATAGCGTTGGATATTCCCCCGGTGCTTCTTGATCAGCTAGATAAAATGGTGCAGGAGGGTCTTTATAAAACCAGAGCCGAGGCTGTCCGGGAGGGGGTGCGTCTGCTTATCCGGAGGAGAGAAGTAAGGGAGTTGAAAGAAAAAATCAAATGCATTAAAACCGATACTAAGGATGTTCCTAGTCTTACCGGGGTGGTGCTGGAACAACATCAAGAGGATGATATTTTATGATTGCCCTTGATGCCAGTGTGGTGGTGAAGTTTTTTAAAGAAGGGGAAGAGTGGGAAGAAGAAGCCAAGAAGCTTTATGGCATGATTGAAAATTTTGTAACCCCTTTCTTTGCCAATGAATGGCTCCTGCTGGAGGTGGTACGAGCTTTGGTCAAAACAAAGTATCCCCAGGAAAAAATAGAAACCGCCTTTGAAGTCTTAAATGAATTGTTTTCCTTGCACGCCATTCAAAGAGTGCCGGTATCTTTTGTCATTCCCCTGGCCAAAAAATTGGAATGTGACCTTACCCTTTGTGCGGCAGATAGTTGTTTCCTCCGCTGATTACCTGCTTACCGCCGATGAGCATTTACTCAAAAGAAAAGTATTAGGCTATGCCCGCAAGTATAGCCTGGAGGTCACCACCTTGCCAGGATTCTTCAAAGCAGCATAACCGAAGGAGGTGCGGGATTAATAAAAGCATTAAGATATAAGGAAGATGGGTTTGTCCAATGGGGTGCGGCAATGGCTTTGAGAGAGATCGGGGATACCAGAGCGGTAGAACCTCTGCTTGCTGCGCTGAAAGATAAGAATAAGGGTGTCAAATGGGAAGCAGTAGTGGCTTTGGGAGAGATCAAGGATACCAGAGCGGTAGAGCCGCTGATTGCGGAGTTGAAGGATGAGAATGGACTTGTCCAAATTGAGGCAGTAAGAGCTTTGTGGAACATTGGTGATGCCAGGGCCATTGGGCCGCTGGAGGAGCTTGCCCAAAATGATCTCTACGAAGAGGTCCGTCAGGCAGCTAAAGAAGCGCTGGCGAAGATCAGGGGGAAGTAGAAGCGGAAAACTGACTGAGAAAAAACATGTATATACGATACTATATTGATCCAGAAACAAACCTCCCACATCTTAGAAATCATGGTGTTACCGAGGGTGAGGTTGAAGAGGTCTTATCAAAACCAGGGGAGGATCGCCCGGGCCATGATGGTTCCCGGGTTGCTATTGGCCAAACCCAAGCCGGGCGTTATATCAGAGTTATTTATGTCGCTGGTCCTCATCCGGAGGGCATCTTTGTGATAACCGCTTACGAGTTGCAAGGGAAACCATTAACCGCATACAAGCGTCGGAGGCACAAGAGAAGATGAGAGAAGGTAAATTCCCTCCAGGGTGGAACGAAGAGAGAGTGCGTCGGGTACTGTCCCATTATGAAGAGCAAACCGAGGAAGAGGCGGTGGCGGAAGATGAGGCCTCTTTTGAGGACAAGAGTCAGACGGTGATGGAAATACCCACTCAGTTAGTTCCCACTGTGCGGGAATTAATTGCTAAATATCAGGCGTAAGGAAGGCTGTACCCGAAGCGCTGGCGAAGATCAGGGGGAAATCGTAGGGAGATAAACCACATTGCCTAAGAGGGTTATGGAGCGCATCTGGGAGAAGATACGGCTGGGTCAGTATGATATGACATGTCACGCGCGCGAGGAAATGGTGGAGGATGAACTTAATCTGTTTGATATTGAGCAGGCTATTCTCACTGGAAAACTGATCAGGACAGAAAAAGGGGAATTACGGGGAACAAAATATACTATATTGGGCAAAGGTATCAATCAACAGACGATGATAGGGGTAGTTGGAAGATTTAAAGAAACCGGAAGGTTTCTTATCATTACGGTATATGAAGTCAAAGACTTTTAGGAGGCAGGCGTATGTATGGTTACAAGTGCGAATATTGCGATGGGACAGTCAATGAGCGTATAGTCGCCAGAGAAGCCTTCAAGCACAAAACAGGCTTTGTTATCCTGGAGGAGGTGCCGATTGGTATCTGTAACGGATGCGGCAACAGATACTATACTGCTGAACTCCTCCATAAGGTGGAAGAAGTGGCCAGCGGAAGGAGTCTTCCAGACAGAAGCGAGCTTGTCCCTGTGGCTCATGTTTAGCAAGCAGTTAAAGAAGCGCTGGTGAAGATCGGGGGAAAGTAGGTAGCTGCTATGAACATTCAGCGGATAATTCCCGATGACCCGCTTGAAGTCATTCGTAGATGTATCAGAGATAAAAAGGTTTTCTGGACTTATCATGTAAATATGCGCTTAGAGAAGCGGTCTGTGACCAGGGAAATGATACTGGCATCGGTGGATGAAATGGAGATCATAGAAGAATACCCTGAGGATAAATATTCCCCCAGCTACTTGCTTCTCTCCCGCGATGGTGATATATGGTATCATGTTTTAGCAGCCGTGGATGCAGCGGGAGATAATGTGCGGGTAGTGACCGCATATTTACCAAACCCCAACAAATGGGAACCGTATTTTAAGATCAGGGTCACGGACCCGAGGAGGAAAAACAAATGATTTGCCATGTCTGTGGCGCTGAAATGAACCGAATTACTACGGATTTGCCTTTCAAGCTAAGGGATAACGGTATCGTGGTGGTAAGGGACCTGCCGGTTATCCAGTGCAGTTCATGTCGGGAATACTTACTGGATGATGCGGTAATGGAACAAGTAGAAGGCATACTTAACCGCGCCGGAAAATCCATTGAATTTGAAGTGGTGAAGTTTGCCGCCTAAAGGAGCCTGCCCAAACTGACTCTAAACCTTATTTTGTCCGCCGGACAGCTAAAGTAGTGCTGGTGAAGATCAGGGGGGAATAGGGAACTTAAGGAGGGGGGGTAAAGTCATGCCTGAGAAGGAGCAACTTATAACGCTGGCCAGGGAATGTGCCAGGTTGTTGAAAGATAAGTACCGGACAAAAAGGGTTTTTCTCGTTGGTTCGCTGGCGGGCGGGGTTTTCCATGAGCAGTCGGATATTGATCTGGTGGTGGAAGGACTGCCGGCTGAACTTTATGTAAGGGCATTGACCGAGCTTTATGACATTTTACTTCCCGGAATAGAGCTAAACTTAATCCCTTATGAAGATGCTTTTGAGAGTTTGAAAGAAAAGGCTGTTACAGAGGGAGCCCTGATCTATGCCTGACAAACTAAGACCTCAGCTTGAGATAGAAGCGGGAAATCTTGACCGTCTGCTGGGTGAAATGAAGCTGCTGTTAGCTGAGATTGAGGAGAGGAAAAGCTTTGTGGAGGTGAGGGCGGCAGGAAGTATTCTCCATGACTTTTACAGCGGCATAGAGAAAATTTTTAAGAGAATCGCTGTAAGCGTGGATAAAAGCTTTCCCCAGGGGGAAAACTGGCATACGGAATTACTGCTGCAAATGACAAGAGCGGTGGAGGGGAAAAGGGATCGGGTTATCACGGAAGATTTAGGGCGGAAACTAAAAGAATATCTGCGGTTCCGCCACCTTTTCAGACACATATACGGGTTTGAGTTAACCTGGGACAGGATCAAACCCTTATGTGTGGATATGGAAACTCTGATCGGGAGGTTGAAACGAGAAGTAGATGATTTTTTAAGGTGTTAACCGCATCAGATGTCCGCGCCAAATCCATCCTTCCGGATAGATCATAGGGGCGAAAGTGATGAGATGTATCATTTGCCATGACTATAGAATTGAGGTTATGGAAGTAAAGGAAGAGGTTACCGTAGGGAATGACATTGTGTATGTCCCGGTCAGGATTCCTGTTTGCCAGACCTGTGGTGAGCGATATTATGACCGCCGAACATTTCAGTTCCTGGAGGATGTAGAGTAGGAACTGAAAGCAGGTAAAAGTAATTTGCGGGAAGTGGGTAAGGTGTTGGTATATGGCTAATGAAGACTGGTAAGGAAGGAGCCGCAAATGATTTGCCATGTCTGTGGCGCTGAGCGGATAATTACTCTGATCCGCTTGAATTTCCAATAGATCATTATTAACAAGACATCCTATCAGGAGGGGTGAGATGGTGGAAAAATTACCGAAAGTTCCATGTGTTTTTTGTAACCGAAGTTATACTTCCCGGGGTTTTGTTCGTCATTTTCTATCCTGTAAGGAGAAGAAGCTAAAAGATGAAGCGGAAGCCAAATTGACTAAGGGAGCAAACGTTAAGGATAATAGAGTGTTTCTTATCAAAGTGTTTTCCCCCTATGAACCTCAATATTGGTTAATAATTGAGGTCAATGCAAACGTTACGCTAAAAAAACTGGACGATTTTTTAAGGAATATTTGGTTAGAGTGCTGCGGGCACTTAAGTAAGTTCGATATTAAAGGAGTATCTTATGAAGTCTTAATTGATCAGGAGTATATGAGCTATTTCGGGGAAAAACCCAGGGATATGAATATTCAACTGGGAAAGGTATTAGATACAGGGCTCCAGTTTGATTATGAATATGATTTCGGCAGCACTACTAATCTTACACTTAAGGTAGCCGGCGAAAGGGCCGGGCAAATCCCTAAAAACCCTATCCAATTATTAGTCCGCAATCCGGAACCTGTTTACGATTGCGTACAATGTGATAACCGGAAAGCAACCCTTATCTGTGCCGCCTGTGGGGAGTTATATTGTGAATCCTGCGGTGACGAGGAACATGAATGCGGCGAAGAAATGTTTATG
>QIEW01000456.1 GCA_003230535.1 bacterium | reverse complement strand
CCTTTGCCAAAGGGGGGAATCGGAAAATTAGCTTATAGTGACAATTTATTCAATAGGTTACTTAATTATTTTATATCGAACTCAGGTTAATTATTTATAAATTTACGGCAAACATTGATAATGTTATTTGAATACAGCTAGTTACAAAATAACGGTCAAAAAATAAACTTTTCATACATTTCATACAAATAACCGAAAACTCCCGCTATGGAAGCGACCAACTCCGAGCGTGTTATAAGTCCCGAATTATTCGGGTCAAAATCATAATCCCAGGTTGGTTTAAATCCTGGGTTTGCAGGAGACTTTTTAGATCCAAAGAGAGAAGCTTTTCATCAGGATAGCTTAAGCTTTGAGCTATGAACGTCCGCCGATTTGGCACACCCCGGGTCAATAAAAAATCCGCAATCCGATGAGGAGGGAACTGCGCCTCAGTGAGCAGAGCCAGTTTGGGGACTTCTTTTGCCTGCCGGATGAGCTTTTGGGAAAGCTTTGCATCCGCCTGGATGTTTCGTCCATGTAGACTAAGGATAACCGCATTCTCCCAGGTCTCGCAAAATCTGGCAAACGCCAGTTGTACCGAGCTTAGGCCGGGAATTACCCGCACGGCTTCTTTCCCAATTCTCTCAACCACCTTAGGAAGCAGGCTGAACAGACCCGGATCGCCGGATACTACCACACAAATACGCTCCCGCCGCCAGTTCTCCCGAATGTAATTTAATGCGGGTTCCAGGTCCGCTCCAAGTGAAAGCTGCTTCTGCCCGGGTGAGCAGAAGGCGTTAAGCAGCCTGCTTCCTCCAATTAGGGTCTCGGCTTGTTCTATGGCCCGCCGGGCTATCGGCGCCAGATACTCACGGGCGCCCGGCCCGGCCCCTACTACCCATATCTGATCTGTCATTGCAGTAATAAAAAAATTGTAGACAAGGTTATTCTCCCTAATTATTCATAAATCTACGGTAAACATTGATAATGTTATTTGAATACAGCTAGTTACAAAATAGCGGCCAAAAAATAAATTGGCTCATACAAATAACCGAAAACTCTCGCTATGGAAGCGACCAGCTCCGAGCGTGTTTATGATCCCGAATTATTCGGGTTCTCCCCTGTCTCCAGGAAAGCCTAAACCCTACCAGTTGACGGCGGCAACCTGAATATATCCAATGTTTTCTTGGTAAGAACTTGTTTTATCATATGTTAAGAGCTATACTATTGTCAAATCCTTTATACGGCAGGGAGTAATCTCATAATCTATGAGAGCATTAATATTAAAAGACAAAAAACTTAAGCTGGCGCAGGATTACCCGGTCCCGAAGCCTGTTCCCGGAGAGGCGCTTATCAGGGTGCTCATGGCCGGTATCTGCCATACCGACCTGGAGCTTGCCCGGGGCTACATGGGATTTAGCGGCGTGCTGGGGCATGAGTTTGTAGGAATAGTGGAGAGTAGCTCGAATAAGGCTCTTAGGGGTGGGCGGGTGGTCGGCGAGATCAACTGCGGCTGCGGCCAATGCCGTTTTTGTCGGCGGGGGTTGGCGCGCCATTGTCCCCGGCGCACTGTATTAGGAATTTATGGACGAAACGGCGCCTTTGCAGAATATCTCACCCTGCCTGAAGCTAATCTTCATTTGGTTCCGCCAGAAGTAAGCGATGAGGCGGCGGTATTTACCGAGCCGTTGGCGGCCGGATATGAGATCATAGAGCAATTGCATATAGGGCCTCAGGACCGGGCGCTTATTTTGGGTGATGGTAAATTAGGGCAACTAATAGCTCAAGCGCTAAAACCCCTTGGTTGTGAGTTGTTGGTATCGGGAAAACATCCTGAGAAACTAAAGCTTCTGGAGAAACAAGGGATAACTGTATGTATGGTGGAGGAGCTTCTGGAGAAGGTTTCTCATGGATTGTGTTTTGATATAGTGGTGGAAGCGACCGGTTCGCTCTCAGGAATAGAACAAGCTCTTGGGTCGGTGGTTCCGCGAGGCAAAATAGTGCTCAAAACCACCGTCGCCGAGAAACATAATCTGGATTTATCTCCATTAGTCATTCAGGAGCTAAGCTTAATCGGCTCCCGCTGCGGGCCTTTCCCGCCGGCCTTGCGGGCGCTCGCTGCCGGTTGGGTTAGTGTAGCGCCTTTAATTGAGCAGCGCTTTCCCTTAGAGCAAGCCAAACAGGCTCTGGATTATGCTGCCCGGAAAGGATCCCTCAAAGTCTTATTACGGATTAATTCTACCGATTAGTCTTCTATAGACACCTAAAATTGGAGCAAAGAGAGTTATGTCGGCGGACATTCTGATACAAACTGTTGACTTATATAAGAGCTTTGGTGACAAACATGTGCTTCAGGGACTGAATCTGGAGATCAGGCGCGGCGAGACTATGGTAGTCATCGGCGGTAGCGGAACAGGGAAGAGTGTACTCCTTAAGCACGTGATCGGCCTGCTTCGGCCCGATTCCGGTCAGGTGATTGTGGACGGCCAGGATATAACTAAACTTCGGGAAACCGCGTTGGTGAAAGTGCGCCATAAGTTCGGGATGCTGTTTCAGGGGGCGGCGCTGTTCGATTCTCTTTCTGTTTGGGAAAACGTAGGCTTTGGACTGATGGAGCATACTAAACTTAAAAAAGCGGAAATTAGGGAGCGGGTAGCGGAGAAGCTGGCTGTGGTAGGACTTTCCGGGATAGAAGATCTAAGGCCGGCCGAGCTTTCCGGTGGCATGAAAAAAAGGGTGGGACTGGCGCGGGCTATCGCTCTTGACCCTGAGATTTTGCTTTATGATGAACCGACCACCGGTCTGGATCCCATCATGGCGGATGCGATAAACGACCTTATCGTAGAGACCAAACATAAACTCAAAACTACGGGACTGGCCATTACCCATGATATGGCTTCCGCTTATAAGATTGGAGACCGGATTGCCATGCTCTATAAAGGGAAAATTATCCAGGTGGGGACACCGGAAGAGATAAAAAACACCGACAACCTTTTTGTGCGCCAGTTTGTTACCGGCTCGGCTGTAGGCCCGATTACCAGGGGAGAGCAGGCAATATAAAACAACATGAGGATAAGTCTACTCTAGATTATGCGTCCTAAGATAGGGATAACTTTAGGAGATGTCGCCGGAATCGGCCCGGAAATTGTGCTCAAAGCGCTGGTCTGTCCCGAATTGAAAGGGCTCTGCCGACCGGTGGTGATCGGCCATCTCTCGGTGTTGGAGCATTACCGGAAAATCTTAGGGCATCAGATCTTTGGGGCGCAGAATTTGGGAGTCCCGCCTAAGTTAAAGCCGATTTCATCTCCGGAGGAACTGTTGGCTGAACAGGACGAAGCCGCTATTCCCGTAGTGGATTTCTCTCTCCCCCCCCTGGATGATATAGTTCCCGGCCAGCCCCAGGCCCGGACGGGAGAAGCCGCTATAATCTATATCAAGCAGGCGGTCGCCCTAGTCCAATCCGGATATCTGGCGGCCATGACCACCACACCGATCAGTAAATGGGCAATCGCTCAAGCCGGTTATAAATACCCCGGTCACACCGAGCTACTTGCCGAACTCACTAACGCCAAGATATATGCTATGATGCTGGTAGGCGGTCCGCTTAAGGTTGTCCTGGCCACCACCCATTGTGCGCTGTCGGAAGTTCCGGGTCAAATTTCCCAAATTAAACTGATGGAGCTAATTCAGCTTATCCATAGGGAACTGCCCCGCTGGGGGGTTCCTAATCCCCGTATTGCGGTGGCGGGCTTAAACCCGCATGCCGGAGAAAAGGGGATGTTTGGGCGAGAGGAGGAGGAGCGGATCCGCCCCGCGGTAGCCGCCGCCAAAAGTTTAGACATAGACGTTATCGGGCCGCTGCCTGCCGATACGCTGTTTTATCGGGTCGCCAAGGGGATGGCGGATGTGGTATTGGCCATGTATCATGATCAGGGACTTATCCCGTTAAAACTTTTGGCTTTCCGCCAAGCGGTGAATATTACCCTGGGATTGCCTGTTATTCGGACTTCAGTCGGACACGGCTGCGCCACCGACATCGCCGGGCGGGGAAGCGCTGACCCAACCAGTCTGCTGGAAGCTGTCCGCTTGGCCGCCCAAGCGGCAACCTTGCCTTGGTGATGATATTTCTATGCCCCCCTTTTGCTTACTTTGTGGTCAAGCCAGTTGCTATGAGGAGAAGATAGAAGCATACACCT
>QIEW01000450.1 GCA_003230535.1 bacterium | reverse complement strand
TTTCGTTAAAATAATAATTGTTAAATGAACCCTCAATAGAGTTATACTGCACCCTTGGTTCGCCGCCGTCCCGGGCGGCCACATTCGCATAACCGTTGGCATGGATGATGTTGGCGTTATCCCACAGGTAATACCCCGGCGTGCCTCCCATATACGCCCCAGGGCCGATATAGGGCGAGGCGCCGACCCGGGCCCCGACCCCAAACCGGCTGTTTAATCTGATCCGTTGGTAATCTCCCGCCGAGAGAGCTAAATTTTTGGTATACAGCCGCGGATTTTTGCTCGGATCATTCGGATATCCGGAGGGATCCCACATCATGACCCCGTCGTAGTTGTCCCGAATATCGCAATCCGTAATCTCCGGATTGGATTTATTAAAGACGGCTATCGCATGACCGTGAGGATCGTCGCCCACCGTCGCATTCGGATCATCCAGCGCCCCCAGCACAGAACCGATATTGCGGATAACACAATCCGTCACCTCCTGAACCGCCACCCCCGCCGTAGGCCCCTTAAACAGCACACCGGCGGTTATATATGAGGATACCGCTGCATCGTCGACGACGCCCGACGTCCCCACATCAGTGGAAAACTTCAATTTTAAAACGCCCGAGGCCGCCTGAAAATGAACAAAAATCTTCTCCCAAACATCAGAGGCGGAGGAAGCCGTAGTATCTTCCGCGCCTTCCAATCCCAGTACCAGGTTTCCCGAACCGCCCGTGCGCTTCACCCAGGCCGTCACCACATAAGGCTGACCGATGTTCAACCCGGTGATGGTTGTATAAATACAACTGCCGGCCTCGGCGCTGGAAAACCCTTGAGATTTACGCACCCTCGTCGCATCCATCCAGGTCTCATACCAGGACAATACATTTACATCCTGCGCCGGATCAACAAGATCCGTGTAGGCATTCTCGGTAGCGGTTATATTTCCCGAGGTAATCCATGAAGGAGCCAGCCCGCCGCTGTATGTCCCCTCAAAACTCCCGTTCTCCAACAGATGCGCCGCCGCTACCGTCAGATGTTCCAGTTTTACAGGCATCCCTTTAATCACCGTCTTATCGATATAAAAACCGACGCCCACCACCGTCGATACTCCAAAACCCAAAGGTATTTCGCCCGTAGGATTATGCAGCACCACTTTCTCCCTGTCCAACCCGGCCGCGCCTGTAATCGTAAGATTGTTATTGCCGGTCCGGGCGGTTTCATTATACGGAATTACAAACGGCCCGTCATAAGCCTGCTCCTGAGTGAGCGTAATGACAGAGTCCCCCCCGTCGGCCGCCGCCGTATCCAGCGCCGCCTGTAAATCAGCATAAACCGTCCCGCTGCAACTGCCGCCGCCGTTGTCCGGCACACAATAGTTTGCCGCTTCCGCCGCAGACACAAAAAAAGCAGCCCATAAAATGACTGCCAGTATACCCATACCCACAACCGAAGTAGTACGCATTATTCTTTTTATATTCATAACCGCTACGAGGTTAACACCCCGCCCCCTGGAATAAAATTAAATGTAATAAAATATTGCCAGACCCACTGTTATAGTATAAACCAAAACGTTACATAAATCAAACCTACTTACATTAATATTACTTAAATTTTGACTCTACAGGGGAAAAAACATCCTCCACCTTCAAATCAAGCTCTTGTGCAATTTTAATTGCCAGGAATACGCCGGGAGTGAC
Source organism: bacterium (assembly GCA_003230535.1). GTDB lineage: Bacteria > SZUA-182 > SZUA-182 > SZUA-191 > SZUA-191 > SZUA-191. The sequence goes on along the minus strand of QIEW01000450.1, from coordinate 2,494 downwards.
ATGCCCTTTTACTAACCTGTTAAGATACTGGGGCTTCATCCCCAACCTTTCCGATAACTCAATTTGTGACATGCCCTTTGTTTTAAGTACCTCCCGGATAGTATTCATATCATACCGTCCCCATTAACTTACAAAATGGATAAATATTTTACATCTACTCATATATCATGAAAGTCACTTTCTTTGATATTAACAAATGTATATATTTTTGTCAAGGAATAAATTTCAGAGAACACGAATTCAATGGTTATAACTGACCGATTTTCGGTTTTTCCCAGGGGTTTACAGGCTAAATTTTAGCGGTCAGGTCCTTTGGTTGGTATTTTTGGCCGTTTGTTTCATGTTTCTGACAATTTTCAGGAAAATTTAAGCCGACCTAGACCCAAGCTAGCATACTATATAATGAGCGTTTATCTGTTTACGCCGGCAACTTAAGGTCTTAAAGTTGTGGTGGAAGGAGGATCACACATCCTGAGTAAGGGTAGGCCATGGCCACTGCCCCGGCACTTTTGCAAGAGGCTCATATCTTTATAAGAGCCTGATTTGTGATGGTAATTTATATGGGCTAAAGACAACAAAAACAAAAAAACCGGCAGGGAACCCGCCGGTTTTTTGCAGTTTTTTCCAACACTTACAGTTTTACAACATTAGATGCTTGAAGTCCCTTAGGACCATTAACTACATCTAGGGTCACAGCCTGTCCTTCGGATAAGGACTTAAATCCATTATCCTGGATAGCTGAGAAGTGGACAAAAACATCTGTACCGTCTTCTTGTTCTATAAATCCAAAGCCTTTAGACTCATTGAACCATTTTACAGTACCTTTAGCCATGTAACAACACCTCCTTCTTTCAAATTCCGGAAACGCTATGCCCCGGTTTAGATAGGTTTTACCATGCAGAATTTCCGGAATTTTCTATATATAAAAAAAGCCGCAAAAAATCCTTGCGGTCTTTGCGGCTTTCGAATACAACAAAAACTCTCCAGAAATTACGCATACATTTTAACTTTATAAGAAACATATTGTCAAGTCTTTTAATAAATTTCTGGATATTTGATATAATGGTTGGTCCGAGTAAGCCCGGGGCCGGGGGGATGCTGGACTTTTCGACGAGTTTTTCTGCTTCTTGGAACACTTCGGCCTGAGCCAAGCTTTTTATATGCTTGGTACCGAAAGAGCAAAAAAATAGAAAGTAATACCACCGCTACCCGGCGCTGTTTCTTTGCCTCCACTATATCAAATATCCGGGGCTTTCTCTGCTCCACTTGACATAACAGCCGATTAATTCTATATTTGTATCTAATATTATTGCCTTCAGCAGCTCATATAGGGAAAGATACTTCTAATTTAGTTGGACCAGGTTCAGCTTCTATATTTAGGATTCTTGGTCTTATGTTTTTAGGCTTCTGTTACAATGGTTTCATGATAAATATCGGACAATGTTTATCTAAGAAAAGAGGTATCTAGTGGACAAAATCAGTCTAGTGGCGGCTTTTGCGGCAGGTCTGTTCAGTTTTTTCTCGCCTTGCGTACTCCCCCTGGTTCCGGCATATCTCTCGTTTATAGCCGGAATATCAGCCGAAGAGATGGGGGAGGAGAAAATACCAAGGGAGTTGCTGCTTCATGTTTTAAAGGCTTCATTGTTTTTTGTATTGGGGTTTTCAGTGATTTTTATTCTGCTGGGAGCCTCAGCCACTACCATAGGGAAATTCTTGTTGTCTCGGCTGGAAATTTTCAGCAAACTGGCCGGAATAGTAGTAATCTTATTTGGTCTGCATCTGACGGGGGTCATCAGGCTCAACCCGCTAAATTATGAGAAACGACTGCATATCCAGCGCAAACCGGTCGGAGCAATAGGGGCATTCGGGGTTGGAATGGCTTTTGCAATTGGATGGACACCTTGTATAGGACCCATCCTGGGGGGGATTTTGGCTTATGCCAGCACCCAGGAGACGATTTGGTATGGGATGCTCCTGTTAGCTTGCTACTCTTTGGGATTTGGGCTGCCGTTTTTACTGGCAGGCATCGGTATCAAGAGTTTTTTAGTGTGGGCTAAAAAGCTGCGGCCTTATATGCGGTATATTGAGATAGCTTCCGGCGTCCTGCTGATCATTTGGGGGGCGCTGATGCTGACCGATAATTTTCAACAGTTAGCCAACTGGTTATCAATCGCTTTGGGCGGCGTCTAAGATCGAGCTAACGGCCTATTCTGGTTTACGGCATTTGACCACCCGCTTTTCCCGCCCAAAAGTTAGCTGCTCTGTCCCTCGATATCCCCTGGAATATGGTTTTTAACTATCATAAATTCAATGATAGTTGATTATTTATCTGATCTAAGTTATGATATTTTTGGCTTATATTATAATATAATCTGCCGCTTATGGCTTGTAGGAGCCGGCGACTTATAAATTAAGGAGACCCGGATGAAAGCGCTTGTTTTATGTGCAGGGAAGGGGACAAGGTTGATGCCCCTGACACTTTCTATCCCCAAGC
>QIEW01000358.1 GCA_003230535.1 bacterium | reverse complement strand
CTCGGCTTCCCTCTCCCTGTTTTACACCGCTATTTTGGGTTACTCTGAAACACTATACTACCCATAATCAAGATACAAGGAATTTCCATTTCTTGTGGCGTCAGGTCCTCAGACCTGACGGCTAATCAGGGTGTCAGATTTGAGAATCTGACACCACAAAACAAAAAGTCCGCACCGCTCAGGTGCGCTAAGTTCGTGACGAGTTGAATTCCTTTTTTAATCCTGAAATCGGTGAGTAAATTTTAAATAAGAGTTGTTTTTGACCAGAAGTGCTATTTTTTTCTAAAATCTTACCTTCTTTTAGGCCAGCGATCAGTTACGAATTCAATATAGCTTATAAACTCAAGACATTAGCTGTTTTTGTGCAGACCTCTCCCTCTCAATTTGTGGATAGTCTGTTGAAGGTGTCCTATTCTTGTTATATTTGTAGCGGAATAAATCCATTTGCCACAAATTCTATGAATCTATCGAGATTCGTTTTGATTACCTCAACCCCCCAAGGGTTTTAATGCGTTTTTATCCGCCCGCAGAGTGCTTTTTTATTTATCCTGGATAACTTCTCCATAAACGAAATGATCTTATATCAAGCGGATTATATTCTTCCAATAACCAGCCCGCCTATTCGGGGGGGGGCGGTAGTGGTGGATCAAGGCAGGATTGTGGGCAGGGGGGAAGCCGGGGAGCAAAAGGCCGGGTTTCCGGCGGCACAGGTGGTGCAGATAGGTTCTGTTTCTCCTGGGGCAACAACCGTGCTCCTGCCGGGTCTGGTTAATGCTCACACCCACCTGGACCTCTGCACCGCCCGGGGTAAAATCGCTCGCTGTTCCGGCTCCCAAGGGCTTACCTTTGTTGACTGGATTGAAGAGGTCGTCCGGCACAAGGCCCGGGTCGGGGAAGAAGAGAAGATGGCCGCCATCCGTCAAGGATTAAGGGAACTGCTTGGAAGCGGGGTCACCACGATAGGGGATATATCGCCGGACGGGTTTTCGATAAAGCTGCTTGCAGAGGCCGGCCTGCGAGCCACCGTTTTTTTGGAGGTAGTTGGATTTGCCTCAACCAATGCCGGGGCGGTTACTGAGAAGCTGGAGCGGTATTTGGCTGACCTGGGTTCGCTGGCTACCGGCTTAATAAAATTGGGGGTTTCGCCTCATGCTCCCTATTCGGTTTCTCCCGCTCTGTGGAAGAGAGTGTCTCAAATAAGCCGGGAGAGACGCTGTCCGATAGCCAGTCATGTGGCGGAGGACTTGGAAGAGATGATCTTCTTGAGCGCCGGCGCAGGTCGCTGGCCGGATTTTTTGCGCCGGAGAGGAGTCTGGGATGAGAGTTGGTCATCCCCGGGGCTCTCGCCGGTCCAATACTTGGATAGCTTGGGAGTATTGGCTCCCAGCCTCGCCGCTGTTCACCTGAATTATCTTTCCTCTCAAGATATAGAGCTGCTGGCCCGACGCCGGGTATCCGCCGTTACCTGTCCGCGGAGTAACCGCTGGTTTGGCAGGCGGGCGGATAAACTACAGGCGCTGCTTTGCGCCGGCATAACGACAGCTTTAGGCGCCGACAGCCTGGCTAGTAACTGGAGCTTGGATATGTGGGCCGAGATGCGGCAGTTGCATCAGGATTACCCAGGGGTGGCCGCCGAGGATATTATTCGGATGGCTACCATCTCAGGGGCCAAAACCTTAGGTCAGGACAGTGAGACAGGCTCACTGGAAGAGGGCAAATCGGCTGACCTGATAGGGGTGGCCGTCCCGCGACAGTCAGCTAATGATATCTACGGCAGTTTGCTGGCCTCGCCCCCAGAGATTGTGTTAATTTTAATAGCCGGTAACTCCCCTAACCCGAATAATTCGGGTCTTATAACACGCTCCCGTTGGTCGCTTTCATAGCGGGAGTCTTCGGTGATTTGTATGAAAATTTTTTTGTGCAGTCAGGTCCTCAGACCTGACTGCGGTTTGGGAGGTGTCAGATTTGAGAATCTGACACCACAAAAAAAACATTACAATTTATCCTAAAACGGTATATTGGATATTTCTAAGTCCCTAAGTAGTCGTATGCAAATAACTCATCGGTTTCGATTTCCGATCTTTCTTGTCCGATGTTTCGGCTTGTCTCAAGCCGAAAGCGCTAAGAGTAGCGGCACCCTGCTTTGGTTTCGGCCTGAGACAGGCCGAAACATCTATGACGAATATGAAAGTAATTTTAAATTCGGTCTGAATTATGATACAATCATAGACGTTAAGGACAATAATTTACTCAAGCAGCATTAATTATCTATCAGTGACCTGTTTATTCCTTATTTTGCTCCTCCTCCCATCCAGCTGTTTTTCTAAGTCTATAAAGCTCTAACTTTCAACTTTACGAATAATGCCGGACAAGCGCCTTAGATTTGGGGGTGGGAATATCCTCTATCTGGTATGGGGGATTACTGTGGTACTCATAGGTCTGATTGTTTGGTTGGGCGGGGTCCTCTATCGGACTACCGAACAGGAAATGGCTGATCAATTCAATCGGCAGCAGCTTATCTTAGCCCGTGAAGCAGCCACTGGTATTGAAGAATATTTAAAAGCGTTAGCCTGGCAGTTGGAGTATTTTGTGGCGATGACCAAATACATAGACGATGATAGCGCCAAAATTGATTTCTACCGTAGTTTTAGGAGTGGATCCGTGACCGATATCTGGGAGTTTTTCCCGAATGGAGTTATAAATTTCAGTGTAGTTCATGCCGAATTAATTCATACCCAGATCCCTATTAACAAATACTTAGAGCATATAGACAATATTTCTCCCGGAGAGATACAGGTCTCCACTATCTTCAGGAGGAAAAAAATCGGTATCGGCAAAAGTATTCTGTTAGTCACTCCGTTGACGGCTTCCGGAACCGCTGACTTTAGCTCGCAAAATTTTTTAGGTTTTTTGGTGTCCGTAGAAAAGATCATGGACAAATTTGCAGTGCCGATCAGGTCCGGAGATACCGGATATGCTTGGGTGCTGGATGAAAATGGAGTACTTCTACACCACAGCGAGCACCCGGAAATGATAGACCGGTCAATTTTTATGGATACCACGGCATGCCGAGAATGCCATAGACTTTCATTTGCCCTGGAACGTAAAATAGTTATCGAAAAAAAGTATGGAAATACCCGCTACCGGGCCGCTTCCGGTCAGGATAAGCTGATCGCTTTTTCGCCGATTTATTTTGGCCGCTATACTTGGACCATCGCCGTCGCCGCCCCTTATAGCGAGGTGACCTATTTGGTGCGGAAAAGCCTCCAAAATGTATTTCTACTCTCAGGGCTGACTATCAGCGGTATCCTGATTGTAAATTTATTTATCATTCGTCTCAATAAAAAGCGGGTAAAGGCGGAAGAGAAGGCCCTCTACGCCGATCAACTGGAACGTGAGGTTCAGGAACGGACAGCCCAAATTCACCAGGAAAAGCAGAAGCTGACCAATATTGTAAGCGCAATCGGCGCTGAGTTATCGGTAATTGATCCGGAATTCAGGGTGCTCTGGGCCAATGAGAAGGTAAGACAGCGGTTTACCTCCAGAGGAGCGAGAGACGGCTCCCACTGTTATAAGCTCTACTACCAACTGGAACAGCCCTGCCCGGATTGCCCGGCGCGGCAAACGTTCCGCGGAGCGCAGATTGCCCAGGTGGAACGGGCGCTGAAATCTGAAGGGCAAAATCTTATTTTCCAGATTACCACTACTCCTATTCGAGATGAGACCGGCCATGTCATTCATGTGCTGGAGTTAGCCCAGGATATTACCTTACAAAAGCAGCAGGAACAGAGCCTGATGCTGTCAAAGAAAATGTCGGCTGTCGGTCAGATTGCCATCGGACTGGCTCATGACTTAGGAAATCCCCTGACCATTATTGCGGGTTCCTCCCAATTCTGCCTCCAAAACCTGGTGCCGCCGGAATCTTTGCGGGAGTACTTGGAGGTAATAAACCGTAATGCTTCGGCAGCCGGTAAAGTAATCAAAGCCTTACTCCAATTTGCCCGCCCCACCACAGAGGCGGTATGGGCTCCTCTGAATTTGGTGGAACTGGCGCAGAGAGCCTTGCTGTTACTGCATCCCGAACTGCTTAAACATCGGATCCAGGTGCGGGAAGAATATCCTGATACTCCTACCATAATCTATGGGGATCGAAGCCAATTAGAGCAAGTGTTTGTAAACATAATTCTCAATGCTACCGAGGCAATGTCCAATGTAGGGGAGCTTAAAATCAGCCTTCAGCAGGATCCGGATAACCGCCTGGTACATCTTTATTTCTCAGATACCGGTCCCGGCATTCCGCCGGAGCACCTCGAGACGGTATTCGAACCTTTTTTTACCACGCGCGTACGCGGAGTTGGATTAGGGCTTTCTATCTCTAAAAAGATTGTGGAAGCACATAGTGGTATAATTGAAGCAAAAAATAAACCTGAGGGGGGAACCTTGTTTGTCCTGACCTTCCCCCAAGACAAACCCGATCTCCCGAATAATTCGGGATCATAAACACGCTCCCGTTGGTCGCTTTCACAGCGGGAGTTTTCGGTAATTTACATGAAAATTTTGTTTTTTGACCGTTATTATATAAGCACTTGTATTCAAATAACATCATCAATGTTTACCGTGAATTTATTAATAATCCGGGATCTAAAGAAGAACAGAGCCTATGGAACCTAACGATAGGATAAATACCTCTTGCAAAAGTGCCAGGGGGCGGTGGCCCTGGCCTACCCTATACGGGTAGTGTTGGGGCCACTGCCCCAACATATAGTATGGCTAACTTCTTTAAAATGACTTTTGCAAGAGGCTCACTATTGTCTGTTATCCAGACTATTAAAGAGAAGGTCTATCACTGCTTACGCTTTGGAGGAGATATGACAAACACTGACACCGTCAAGTATAATTATGGGGAATGTGAAATTTGTGATACTCCTATGCAAGAGAGGCGCATCAGCCAGGATTTCTGGTGGCGGGGAGAGCTTATTATTGTAAAGGATGTACCGGTGGGAGTATGTCCCCAGTGTGGAGAGAAAGTGGTCAGGGCAGATGTGGGGCGCTGGCTGGCAAAGTTAATGGAAAATCCAGAACGGATTGCCAGCGCACCCAAGGTCTCTGTGCCGGCAATCAGGTTCAATGCAGAAGAGGCAGCGGCTTAATAGCACTCTTATACTGTTTGGAGCTGGTAGGGCGAGCCGCTGTCCGGACGAGGTTGCTTATCATTAGCTAGTAGAGCATCCATTTTTATTTGATGGGTTGATAAAGTCTCCCCTGGGGGGAGAGAGTTAGAGTGAGGGGGAAAGGTTTTATTTATCAAAAGCCCCCTCATCCTAACCTTCTCCCCCCAGGGGAGAAGGAACTCTCTACCCATCAATTTAAAATGGACAGCGTATTAGGGTCATGTCAACATTAATATGTCGCAAATTCATTGGTTGTCATACCCCCCCTCATCCTAACCTTCTCCCCCCTATTCCTGCTTCCTCTCCCCTGGGGGGAGAGGACCGAGGTGAGGGGGAGTAAAAATCAAACCCGTCAATTTACGGTTGACACGACACTAGGGTAAAAGTCAACTAATGAGAGAAAAGAGGGTCTATGGAACCTAAATCACCTGCTTCTATCCTGGTGGTAGACGACGAACAAGATATGCGCTGGCTGCTGGGCAATATCCTGCGTAACTGCGGGTTCGTAGTCCGGCAAGCACAAGATGGAGAAGACGCGCTGACACAGGTCAACCAGGAACCGCCGAATATCGTGCTCCTGGATATCAAGATGCCTAATATGGACGGTATGGAAGCCCTCAAGCGACTGAAGGAACAGCATCCCTATCTGCCGGTGATTATGCTTACCGCCTATGGAGACATACCCTCATCGGTTCAGGCCATCAAGCTGGGGGCCTATGATTTTCTCACCAAGCCGTTCGATAATGACCAGATTATATTTACCATCCAGCGGGCGCTGGATCATCTGCTGCTCAAACAGGAGGTGGTTTCCTTAAGGAAACAGATCAAAAGCCGGAAATCGCTTCAGCAGTTGATGGGTTCCAGCCGGCAAATTCAGCAGCTATCTTATCAGGTGGATATGGTAGGCAAAACCAATTATACCGTGCTCATCCAAGGGGAAACCGGTACCGG
>QIEW01000368.1 GCA_003230535.1 bacterium | reverse complement strand
TGCTTCGGGAGATCCTGCGGGAACTGGTGCAGAGCGCGCCGAGTAAAGTCTATGTAGACGGGACTACAGGAGATGGAGGACATGCCGAAGCTATATTAGAAGCCAGCGCACCCTCAGGCAAACTGCTTGCCGTTGACCGTGATCGAAATGCAATTGCGGAAGCTAAAAGGAGACTTTCCCGTTTTGCCGGGCGGGTCGTTCTAGTTCAAGGCAATTTTAAAGAATTAAATGAAATCTTAAAGCACCACAGAATAGATAAGGCAGCGGGTGTAATTCTCGATTTGGGTCTGTCATCGAGCCAAATTGAGGACCCCCGGAGAGGCTTTAGCTTCCGGTTGGATGGGCCATTAGATATGCGCCAGGATCAGCAGCAGCCCCAAACCGCAGCGGACTTAGTAAACTTTCTCCCCCCCACAGATCTGGAGAAGATAATCAGAACATATGGGGAGGAGAGGTGGAGCAAGAGAATTGCCTGTGCCATAGCCGAAGCCCGAAAAAAGTCCCCTATTACCAGCACCTTACAATTGGCGGAGATTATTCGCCGCGCCATTCCCGCCAAATTTCACCCTCCCAAGACTAATCCTGCCACCCGGTCATTTCAAGCGCTCCGAATAGCAGTTAATGACGAATTGGATGGTTTAGGAGGAGCCGTCCGCCAGATAATCTTCTGTCTGGAACAGGGAGGCAGGGTTGGAATAATCAGTTATCACTCTTTGGAAGATAGGATAATAAAACAGACCTTACGCTCATTGAGCGGGCAGTGTATCTGCCCCCCTGAAATACCTATATGTTCCTGTGGGCAAAAACCCCAGGTAAAAATTATTACATCCAAGCCTATTGTTCCTTCAATTGAAGAAATCGGCTACGGGTGGCTGAAAGATGTGCGGAGTAACCGAGGTGACTGCGCCATGAGCCGGGCCCGTTGTTTGGCTATAAGCAGAGCAAATACTCTAACATACATAAAAGGAGGGATAGATAATGACAAAATTTAATTGGAGAACCAGGATTTCTTCGCTTAAGATATTGTTTGTGTTATCTCTGGTGGCTATGAGTGTTCGTTTTTTCTATGTTCAGGTTCCCGGCCGCCAGGAATTATTGACCTCGACAATCGATCTGATTCAGCAAGAATTAGAGGGGGATGCCGATCCGTATTCAAATACTGCTGATATCCCAAAAATTATGTTATTTAGCTGGTCATCGGTTTACTCATTCCTGGGAAAAACACTGGGCGCTCTGGCAACAGATCTAGCAGGCCGGAATAAAGATACAAGAAAAAAAGCTATTGAGTTTCCCCTTGAGAATATAGCCGCGACCATAAATTATCCGCCTAAACTGGTTAAAATGCCAAATCTTATCGGCGGGAATATGCGCCGTGTTCTGAGTATCTTAGCAAAACAAGGGCTAAGAGTTAGGTTGGAAGGTTCAGGGAAATTGGTCGGACAATACCCTGAACCGGGAGAAAAGGTGCCTGAGGGAACTTTATGTAACCTAATATTTGAGGCCGCATCTTAGGCATAACAACAATTTAAAATAGTTAGAAGGTTTATTCCGGATTATTCATAAATCCACGGCAAATATTGATGATATTATTTTAATACATGAACTTAGCGCACCGACGGTGCGGACTTTTTAGGTTAGGTGGTGGCAGGTTCAGGAAACCTGCCACTCATTCAGGCTGTCGGGTTTGAGAACCCGACAGCACATAAAAACTTATCTACTTGTTTTATTGGACATAAAAAGGAAATTCCTATAAGTTCTAGTTACAAAACAACAGTCAAAAACAAAATGGCTCATACAAATTACTGAAAACCCCCGTTATGGAAGCGACCAACGGGAGCGTGTTATAAATCCCGAATTATTCGGGCTATCAGGTTAAAAATGAAATTAAAAGAACTTCTCTCCTCTCTACCAGTAAAGATGGTAAAGGGAAATACAGATTATGAGATAACCGGTCTGGCCTATGATTCTCGACAGGTAAAGGAAGGTTACCTTTTTGTCTGTATTTGCGGTTACCGGCAGGACGGGCATAAATTTATTCCTCAGGCGTTAGCATCCGGGGCCGGGGTCGTTGTAGCAGAGAGAGAGGAAGCCGCTGACAAATACCCGGAAATTACCCGAATTATAGTCCCCGACAGCCGCCTGGCGCTGGCATATCTTGGAGCAGCCTTCTATCAACACCCCTCACGAAAACTGAAACTGATTGGGATTACCGGGACTAATGGTAAAACGACCATCTCCTATTTTGTAGCCTCTATTCTCCGTGCCGCCGGCTATAAGGTGGGAGTTATCGGCACAATCCATTACCAGATTGGTGAGATGGATTTACCTGCCCAGCGCACTACCCCGGAGTCTCTGGACCTTCAGCGAATGATGTGCCGGATGCTGGAGACAGGGATAGAATATGGCGTGCTGGAGGTGTCTTCTCACTCCTTGGAATTGGGACGGGTGGTTGGGTCGCGGTTCAGTGTGGGAGTATTTAGTAATTTGGGCCGGGATCATCTTGATTTCCATCAGGATACAGAGCGCTATTTTGCCGCTAAACAGAAACTATTTGAAATGCTGGACAAAGAAGCGACCGCGGTGATTAACCTGGATGACCCTTATGGAGCCAAGCTAATTTCCATTACCCGGTCCGGGGTATTGGGCTATGGCTTAGAAAGTGAAGCAATGGTGTCGGCAGAGGACTATGATTGTACTATTAATGGTACAAAAGCGCATCTGCTCTGTCCGTCAGGGCGTTTCCCCATAAAATCCGGCCTGCCGGGCGAACATAATCTTTATAATATATTGGCTGCTGCTGGAGTGGCAGTATCCCAAGGCATAAGTCCCCGGTTTATCCAGGAGGGAATAAGTAATGTAGAGAAGGTACCCGGCCGGTTTGAGCCTATCGAATGCGGCCAGGACTTTAAGGTTATCGTGGATTATGCTCATACTCCGGATGCGCTCCAAAGCCTTCTGGTAACCGTCCGCAAGCTATCTTCCGGACGGATTATAACCCTGTTTGGATGCGGTGGAGAGCGTGACCGAGGCAAACGACCGATAATGGGTAAAATAACTGCTGAGTTGAGCGATTATACGGTAATAACATCGGATAACCCCCGACAGGAAGACCCCCTGGAAATCATTCGTGAAATAGAGGCCGGTATAACCGACATCTCCCAGAATAGCGCCCACTATCTCATCTGCCCGGATAGATATAGGGCTATCTGGGAGGCGCTGGCCTCAGCCCAACCGGGAGATACGGTAATCTTAGCTGGAAAAGGCCATGAAGATTACCAGTTATTGGGAAACCAGACCGTCCCGTTTGATGATCGCCGGATAGCTCGGGAGATGCTGAAACTGCAATTTGGGGTCCAGAAAAATTCTTCGGTGAGATAAAGGAGGTTTTAAGTGATTGTGTTACATGGTCATTCAATATAACTTCCTATTTGATCTTAGCGCTAAGAGCAGCGGCGCCCTGTTGGGTTTCGGCCTGAAACAGGCCGAAACATCTAAAAGGAATTGAGTGTCAAGGAAAAAATTGATAAATAACCACCAGCTACCTGGAATATAATATAGGAGAATTGAAAGCGCCTCCTGTCAAACAGACAGGATGTCTTTTATAATCGATGAGGGCATCAACCCACAAAGAGATGATATTATGCTTTACCATTTACTTTATCCTTTACATAGATTACATCCCGCATTTAATGTATTTAGGTACATCACCTTCCGGATGGCCTATGCCATACTTACCGCCCTCCTAATTAACTTCCTCCTCGGCCCTTGGCTGATAGAGAAACTTAAGCGCTATCCCGCAAACTCCACAATCAGGGATTACGTACCCCATAATGGGGCACAAAAAGCTTCTACCCCGACAATGGGCGGGATTATTATTCTGATCTCAATGATTGGTTCCACCCTGCTGTGGGCCAACCTGAATAATCCTTATATCTGGCTGATCCTTGGGATGACGACGGGAATGGGGCTGGTGGGTTTGGTGGATGATATCATGAAGATTAAGGGCAAGAGTCACAAAGGACTGAGGGGATGGAAAAAAATCTTCTGGCAGTTTATTATTGCTTTGGCTGGAGTCTACTTTCTCTTCACTCATCCTGCAAATTCAGTAACCACTTCCATCCCAATTCCATTTCTAAAATATGTCCATCCGGATTTGGGGATGTTTTATATTGGCTTTGCCGTGTTGGTGATTATCGGCACTTCCAATGCCGTCAATCTCACGGACGGACTGGATGGTCTGGCTATAGGCCCTACCGTCATTGCAACCTTGGCCTTCATTATCCTCTCTTATATCTCCGGTCATATCGTGTTTGCAAACTATCTAATGATACCCTATGTTCCGGGAAGCGGTGAACTATCAGTATTCTGTGGAGCAATGTTAGGGGCGGGCCTTGGTTTTTTGTGGTATAACTCTTACCCGGCCTCCGTATTTATGGGAGATATGGGCTCGCTGTCGTTAGGCGGAGCATTGGGGACGCTGGCGGTAATTACCAAAAATGAACTCCTTCTGGTAATTATCGGTGGGGTATTCGTCATGGAGACGCTGTCGGTGATTATCCAGGTGGCCTCATTTAAGCTGCTGGGCGGCAGAGGCGTCTTCCGGATGACCCCTATTCATCACCACTTTGAACTGCGGGGCTGGGCCGAACCTAAAATAGTAGTGCGGTTTTGGATTATCGCCGTGATCTTGGCTTTAATTAGCTTAAGCACACTTAAACTGAGATAGGCTTTACGACCCGAATAGTTCGGGATTTATAACACGCTCGGAGTTGGTCGCTTACATAGCGGGAGTTTTCGGTAATTTTACCATGATCGAAGTTCAGGGGAAAAAAGTTACAGTAGTAGGCTTGGCACGCACCGGGGTAGCGGTAGCTAAACTTTTGGCAGCGCAAGGGGCGTTTGTTACAGTGACCGATGTCAAGCCGTATGCTCAGCTTAAAGAATGGATAAAGAAACTTCCCCCTAATGTAAAATTAGTCTTAGGCGGGCATCCCCGATCTGTTTTTGCAGATACTGATTTGATAGTAATAAGTCCGGGAGTACCTTTAGATATACCTTCCATTGCAGAG
>QIEW01000057.1 GCA_003230535.1 bacterium | reverse complement strand
TTTATCAAAAGCCCCCTCATCCTAACCTTCTCCCCCAAGGGGAGAAGGAACTCTCTATCCATCAATTTAAAATGGACAGCGTACTAGTGTCTGGGTCAACTCTAATTTGCCGGAACCACCACTTACCCACAGATTCACCTGAAGAGCCCTACCTTTGTTGTTATAATAGCCAAGATGAATAAAAGACTTCACCCGATCTCTTTTGCAAAAGAAGCTGTTTGTAACTCTATAGACAGGTTGCAGCCGGAGTTGCTGGAGCTTTCAAGGAAACTCTGGGCTAAACCTGAATTATCGGGAGGAGAGCGGGAAGCGCAAGCTGCTCTGTGTGCTTATCTTGAGCGTTATGGATTTGAGGTGGAGCGCGGCGTAACGTTGGAAACTGATTTCCGGGCCGCCTTTCCATCCGGCTCTAAGTCTCGACCAGCGGTGTCTTTTCTGGCTGAGTATGACGCTTTGCCGGGATTAGGACATGCCTGCGGCCACAACTTAATTGCCGCAGCCAGTGTAGGCGCAGCCGCTGGAACATCTTCGGTTTTCGAGGAACATTGGGGCCGGCTGGTCGTCTTAGGCACACCAGCCGAAGAAAAAGGCGGAGGCAAGGTTCGGATGGCCCGAGCAGGGGCGTTTGAAGACCTGGAGGCCGCCTTAATGTTCCATCCCAATTGCCGGACCAAAATAATGCGGCCTACCTTAGCCATGGTGATGCTGGAAGCCAAATTCCACGGCCGGACGGCGCACGCCGCCGCCAACCCCCATCTGGGCCGGAATGCCCTGGATGGAGTTATCTTGGCTTTCAATAATATTAATGCACTTCGCCAGCAGATCAGGCCGGATGCCCGGATCCACGGGATCATCACCCACGGGGGACAGGCTCCAAATATTATACCTGACCTTGCATCGGCTCAATTTATGGTGCGGGCGCTGGATGGGGCCTATTTAGATGAGTTGATTGAGAGAGTAACCGCCTGTTTGGAGGGAGCCGCCCAGGCATCGGGAACAAAATTGGAGTTGGTGCGGCCGGAACCGGGTTATGCTTCATTCAACCTCAACTATCCACTGGCTGAACTTTTTCGGAATAATTTGAGAGAATTAGGTTTAGAGGAGGACCCCACCGAAGAGACGGAAGGTATTGCTTCATCCGATATCGGGAATGTAAGCCAAATACTCCCCACATTGCATGTGGAGATTGCCATTTGCGAGCCGAACATTCAGGCCCATACCCCGGAATTTGCCGCCGCCGCCGTTTCCGCTTTAGGGGGAGAGCGGATGATTTTGGCAGCCAAAGCCCTGGCGATGACCGCCTTGGATTTACTGTTGGCGCCGGAAAATCTGACAGAAATCCGGCGGGAACTGCATAAGAGCCAGCCAAAATGTCAGAATAAAGCGGCATATCTTTCCATGAAAAAATAGTGTTAAAGAGCCATCATTGTCGAAAGTAATTATTTTTTGGTTAAATTGGTTAAAAATGTAGTGCAATTGCTTATTAATGATTGAGTATAAATGCTTTATTATGCAATGCAATGCAATCAAATTAAGCCATACCTCCGGTAAGCTTAGGGACTTGGAAATATCCAATATACCGAGGTACTTGCAAAAGTCTGAAAATGTCATTCCCGAGCGCTTTTATCGGGAATCCAGATTGCGTAAAATCAACAACTTATGGATTCCCGTTTTCACGGGAATGACAATCTAAGCTAGTTTTACAAGAGGCTCTACCGTTTTAGGATTAATCATAATGTTTTTCTGTGGTGTCAGATTCAGGAAATCTGACACCTCCTAAAACCGCCAGTCAGGTCCTCAGTACCTGACTGCACAAAAAAATTTTCGCTCCACTCCGAACCAAATATCAATCGGTACCTGTCTCCGCCAAATAACTTTTTACGGGAGCATCATATAATGAATAATTGATTGTTAAGTAAACAAAGGGAGGGCTGCAACAATACAGTTTTTTCCGGCAATAGGGGTTAAAAGTGGAGTAGCGGTGTGGTATAGTAAACATAAAATCGGATTTCAAAGGTTATCTATTTGGAACCGGGCTTCTTATTGGTAAACAGACGATCGTATGCTTAAGGGTTTCAAAGTTTTGGTTAATATGTTATAAAAAACTCACTCGCTTAATTATAGCGGACAACTTTCAGGTTTTTCCTTGCTAACCCGGATTATTCATAAATCCACGGCAAACATTGATGATGTTATTTGAATACAGGTAGTTACAAAATAACGGTCAAAAAACAGAATTTTTATATAAATCACCGAAAACTCCCGCTATGGAAGCGACCAACGGGAGCGTGTTTATGATCCCGAATTATTCGGGCTAAGGAGGTAGATAAACCATGAAGTGGAGAGAGCTGGGGTTAAGATGCCTTATGTTGGGTTCCTGCTCAGTAGGTTGTCAGCGGGCGCTGCATGTCCCTTTAGAATTCGACACTATACAAAGCGCCATAGATACGGCAAATGAAGGGGAGAGAGTAGAAGTAGCCCCCGGAGTTTATCATGAAACAATTGTTCTCAAAAAAGGGGTGCTCGTAATTAGTGAAGGTTCGGAGGAAGAACATAGGGATCATACCGCCGCCCGGAGGACGATCATCGATGCGGGGGGACGGACTGATAACCCGGTGGTGACCGGTGCGGACAGGGCAATATTGGACGGATTTACCCTGACCGGCTTAGGGAAAGTAGATCATCATCTGCCGGGACATCCCCATGGAGTGAATTGCCGGGGAACGTCGCCTATCCTAAGGAATAATATCATCCGCAATATGGGGAGTACCGCTATCGGCAGCCATCAGCATCAGGGCCGCCCGGCCGCCCCCTATATCGAAAACAATATCATCCATAGCAATTTTGGGTTAGGGATTGGGAATAACCATTATTCGGCAGCTACTATCATCGGCAATAAGGTCTATGGGAATACCGAGTTGGGAATCGGGATCAAAAACGGCGCTCATCCTCTAATAGAAGGTAACAAGGTCTTTGGGAACGGGTGGTCGGGAATTGGCGCTAAGGATGGGGCTTTCCCGGCTATTGTGGGGAATAATTCTTATCGTAATGGAATGGCGAGAATTTTGTTCATGGGCGCCGGGATCAGCGCTCAGAATACTAATGTACCCATAATCAAGGACAATATCGCCCACAGGAACGCCTATGCCGGGCTCGGCTTTAGGAACGGGGCCTCGGTGCTGGTGGAAAACAATAACAGCTATAAGAACGGCACCGTCGGATTGGCGGTCATGGACGGAGCGCAGGCCACCGTAATAAAAAATAAGATCCACAATAATCCACTAGGGGGCGTTCGCTCGGATGCCTTCTCCCAAATTACGCTGGAGGAAAATCATGTCTATGAGAACGGCATGGGGGGGATAATCTTAAGCAGTCGAACCCGGGCTGAGGTCAGGAAAAATGAAATTAACAACAATTATGGTCCGGCGATGATCCCCAGTACCCCCGGCCCCGATATGGTGGTAGAGGATAACAATATTCATGATAACGGCCCGGGAAGCTTCCCTCCCCTCAAACGCCCCAAAGTCCATGAAGAGCTAAAATTTTAACAAACTTGTAAGGCTATACATAAACCATTGGAGCTCTTTGGGAAGATAACTAAAACCAAATCGGCTTCCCCGATGGAAGATTATTTACCCAAAACTCAAGAAGGTTATGCTGTTTAGGTTCTCAAAGGATGAGAAAGTCAGGCGCAATTGGAGTGGATGAGGTTGATGGAGACTCACCTTGAGCAAGATTGGACAAATTCAGGCGCTTGTTCGCAATGGACTCTATTACCTGACCGAACATGCCGATGCTGAAGCAATGGCGGAAGGTTTCGACATCTACGATGTAGAATACGGTATCCTAAACGGCAGGATTCGGCGAACCTGGCCTCGGGAAGGCAAGTATGAGTTGGTTGGGTCGGCATTGGATGGGCGAACGATTGGCGTTGTATGCCGTATAACTCAAACGGGGAAGGTTCGGGTTATAACCGCTTACCAAGATCGACCTAGAGGATAAGGAAAGGAGCGACTGCCATGGGATTCTGGGAAGGGGAACGCTGTGAATATTGTCAGGGGTCTATTGTTGAGAAGCGGGTTAATCTTTCTCGAACGTTTGCAGGAAAGTATGTACTTTTCGAGAGCGTGCCTGCCGGTGTCTGTACAGAGTGCGGCACACGTTATTATACTGCCAATGTGCTCAAGAGCATAGAAGATGCCCTTCGCGGATGCCGAAAGGCTGACCGGGAAGTTCTCGTGCCTGTGTACTCGATGTGATCTATCACTGGTATTGGCTAGGGGAGGAAATCTCATGAAAATAACCTATGATCCTCAGGCGAATGCCTTATACATCCAATTTCAGGAGGGCAAGGTAGGCAGCACAAAAAAAATAGAGGAGGGAATTCTGGTTGATCTGGGCGCTGATGGAAAACTTTTCGGAATTGAAGTAATTGGAGTTTCAGAAAGAATGTCTTTGAAAGAATTGGAACAGATCAATACTAATCTACCATTGACGAAGGTAGCATAAGGTGGATAATTAGTTGTTGACATGCAGGCTTCTCTTTCTTAAAAGTTAGCGTGGAAGGGGCGTTGGGGGTTATTAGCAGATATTATGTCTTATGAGCTGTGGATTAGTTTAAGGTACCTAAAGGCCAAGCGGAAGCAGACCTTTATTTCGGTTATTTCGGTTATTTCCATTGCCGGCGTAGCGTTAGGGGTGATGGCGCTAATCATTGTCCTGGCGGTAATGTCGGGTTTCGAGGGGGAACTGCGAAATAAGATCCTGGGCACCAACTCCCATATTGTAATACTCCGTCATGGGAAGACCGCCATCGAGGATTATCCGAAGGTCATAGAGGATGTGCTAAAAGTTGAGCAGGTGGCGGCCGCCTCGCCGTTTGTCTATACTCAAGCCATCCTCACCTCGGAGGAGAATGTTTTGGGGGTGGCGCTGCGGGGGATTGACCCTAAGACCGAGCCCCAGGTCAATGATCTGGGCAAGAATATTACTGACGGCAGCTTAGCTGAGCTTGGCGGGAGCATTTCCGGTCAGCTGGGGATAGCGCTGGGTGAAGAGTTGTCCCGAAGTTTGGGAGCTTTCTATGGGGATACGATAAATTTGGTTTTCCCTTCCGGCGCCTTGACACCGATGGGCGTGGCCCCGCAGGTGCGCCAAATGCGGGTTGCGGCTGTTTTTACTTCCGGGATGTACGAGTATGATTCCGGCCTGGCTTACGTATCGCTCAAGACAGCCCAGGAGTTGTTCCGGATGGGTGACCGAATAACAGGCATCTCGGTCAAGGTGACCGATATCTATCAAGCGGAAGCTGTAGCCCGTAAGATCCAGGCTGCTTTAGGATTTCCTTTTTGGGTCAGGGGTTGGATGGAGATGAACCGCAGTCTGTTCTCCGCCTTGGAACTGGAGAAACTGGCGATGTTTATTATCCTTACCTTAATTGTGGTGGTCGCGGCGTTCGGTATAATCAGCACCCTGACGATGATGGTGATGGAGAAACACCGCGATATTGCCATCTTAAAATCTATGGGGGCCGCCAGCCGCAGCATCATGAAAGTATTCATGTTGGAGGGCATAATAATCGGGTTTATCGGAACAGTGTTAGGCGGGGTGAGCGGGACGTTGATTTGCTGGCTGGCGGACAAGTATAAAATTATTAGCCTGCGGGGGGACATTTACTATATGACCCATTTGCCGTTCAAGATGCAGCCGTTGGAAGTGTCTTTAATAATAGCGGCGTCTTTGCTGATTAGTTTTCTGGCGACAATTTATCCTGCCTGGCAAGCCGCCCGCCAGGATCCAGCAGTGGCTTTACGATATGAGTAGAGCATTGGTCCGGGCCCGGGAGCTTTGTAAGTTCTACCATATAGGCGGCCGGAAGGTAGTGGCTTTACGAAACATCTCTTTTGAGGTAAGCTATGGCGAGTTGCTGGCGGTGGTAGGCGCTTCAGGCGCGGGAAAAAGCACCCTCCTTCATCTGCTGGGGGCGCTGGATCGGCCTAGCAGCGGCCAAATCCTCTTCGAAGGCGCGGATATTGGAGATTGGGCTGATGATAAATTAGCCGGCTTCCGGAATAAAACCTTAGGGTTTGTGTTTCAGTTCCACCATCTTCTGCCGGAGTTTTCTGCTCAGGAGAATGTAATGATGCCGCTATTGGTGGGCAAGATGAACCTAAAAGAAGCTGCGGAGCGTGCCCGGGAGATACTGGTGGAAGTGGGGCTGGAAAAAAGATTGCATCATCGGCCGGGAGAGCTTTCCGGCGGCGAGCAGCAACGGGTGGCCATCGCCAGGGCGCTGGTCAATTCCCCCAAACTGATGTTGGCGGATGAACCGACAGGCAATCTAGACAGCCATACCGGGAACATGGTATATAATGTATTGAGAAGATTAAACCGCCAGCGTAATACCACTCTGGTATATGTGACTCATAATGATTATTTGGCCGCTCAGGCCGATCGGGTTATCCATCTGGCAGACGGCAGCATGGCCGAGAAATGATTAATCAATAGAGGTACTTGCAAAAGTGCCGGCGGTGGCCCTGGCCTACCCCATATGGGTAGTGTTGGGGCCACTGCCCCAACATATAGTATGGATACCTTTTTTAAAATGACTTTTGCAACAGGCTCAACGGATAAGTTTTGCGTTTAGGGGAGGTTTTTCCTTATAATGAAGGGGAATAGATAGAAACAAGGTTATAAGCATATGTTTGAGCGTTTCACAGAAAGAGCCAGAAAAGTTGTTATGCTAGCCCGGGAGGAGGCTTCCCGTCTGCAAAACGGACACTTGGGAACCGAGCATCTGCTGTTGGCTCTGATTAGGGAGGGCCGGGGAGTTGCCGTAGCTGTGCTTCAGCGTCTGGGGGTGCCCTTGCTGGAACTCCGGGTGGAAATAGAGCGGCGGGTAAACAGAGGCTCCCGCAAACTTATCGCCAGCGAGATCCCCTTTACGCCCCGGGCGAGGAAGGTATTGGAGCTCTCCATAGAGGAGGCTAATCTCCTGGGACATAACTATATTGGGACGGAACACTTATTGTTAGGGGTACTCAAGGAACGGGACGGATTAGCGGCGACGGTGTTGGATGAGTTACGGGTGGATGTGGATGAAGTGAGGCAGGAGGCAATGAGCTTTATCCATCAAACCTCGCCGGAAATCGAGGAGATGAGGACGCCGGCCCTGGATGAGTTCGGAGTAGACCTTGCCAAGTCAGCGCTGGATGGCCGTCTGGATCCCGTAATCGGCCGGGAGTGTGAAATAGAGCGCCTAATACAGATACTGACCCGCCGCACCAAGAACAATCCGGTCCTGCTAGGGGAACCCGGTGTAGGTAAAACTGCGATTGTGGAGGGCTTAGCCCAGAAGATAGTAGCTAATCTTGTGCCGGAAGCGCTAGCCCATAAACGCATAATTAACCTGGACTTGGGAGCGTTGGTGGCGGGGACAAAATACCGGGGACAGTTTGAGGAGCGCCTAAAGAATTTATTAAAAGAGATCGGCGACACCCGGAATGTCATCTTATTTGTAGATGAGATGCATACCCTGGTAGGGGCGGGAGCGGCAGAGGGCTCTCTGGACGCCTCCAATCTCCTTAAACCGGCCCTTGCGCGCGGCGAGCTACAGTGCATAGGAGCTACTACCTTAGATGAATACCGGCGATACATAGAAAAAGACGGGGCGCTGGAACGGCGTTTTCAGACCATTTTAGTGGAACCGGCCTCGCCGGCAGAGGCGCTGGAAATTCTGAAAGGTTTACGGGAGAGATATGAGGCCCACCATCGAGTAAAGATTACCGATAGTGCAATTACGGCCGCCGTCAAGCTCTCCGACCGCTATATTAGCGATCGCTTATTACCGGATAAGGCGATTGATGTAATAGACGAGGCCGGCTCCCGGGCCCGGCTCAAGGCGAGCTTCCCGCCCGCCAGTATCCGGCGTCTGCGGGCCAAATTGGAACGGATCGCCAACGAGAAGGAGGAGGCCATTTCAGCCCAGGAATTTGAGCTGGCGGCGCGGATCCGAGATAAAGAACGAAACCTAAAAGCTGAGTTGGATGATTTGTCTAAGTCCTGGAAAGCAGCCTGTGAAAAAGCTAAAGTTACTGTAACTGAAGAAGTTGTAGCCCATATTGTTTCCAAATGGACGGGGATTCCCCTGGTTAGATTGGAGGAGAAGGAACACGACCGGCTTTGTCGGATAGAGGATGAGCTGCACAAGCGGATAGTAGGTCAGAATGAGGCCATCAAGGCCGTCGCTCATGCCGTCCGTTGCTCCCGCTTAGGACTTAAAAATCCCAGGAAACCGGTGGGCTCATTTATTTTTGTGGGACCTACCGGTGTGGGAAAATCTGAGTTAGGGCGGGCATTGGCCGAGTTTCTATTTGACGATGAGGACGCTCTCTTTCGGATAGACATGTCTGAATACAGTGAGAAACATGCTATCTCCCGCTTGTTGGGGGCGCCGCCGGGTTATGTCGGGTACGATGATGGAGGGCAGCTTACAGAAAAGGTTCGGCGCCGTCCTTACTGCGTGATAATGCTGGATGAGATTGAAAAAGCGCATCCTGATTTGTTCAATGTCCTACTCCAGGTGTTGGATGACGGCCGGCTCACGGATGCTATGAGTCATAACGTGGATTTTAAAAACACGGTGCTGATTATGACCGCTAATTTAGGTTTACGGTTAACGGATAAAGGGGAGTTAGGTTTTCAACTTGGCAATGAAAAGAGTTCTCATGAGAGAATGAAAGAGAGGCTTTTGGGGGAACTCAAAACCAAGTTTAATCCTGAGTTTTTGGGCCGGATAGATGAAATAATTGTATTTCATGCCCTGACCAGAAAACATATTAGCAAAATAATAGACATACTAATGCAGGAGCTAAATAAACGCTTGGCGGAAAAAGGTCTTCAGGTAATTTTAGGCCGAGGGGCCAAAGGATGGCTCATAAAGAAGTCTTTCTCTCCTGCTTTCGGAGCCAGGCCGCTTCGCCGGGCGATCCAAAAAAATATAGCCGATTCCTTGGTGGAGGAGATACTTCAAGGCAGATTAAAAAAGAAAGGAACCGTCTATGTTGGCGTTAGAAGGGATAAGCTTGTATTTACCACCAAAACGAGCCCGCCGGAAAGAAAGCATTCTTGCCCCTTGTCTCCTCAAGGTATAGCCATCTAATGTCCCTAGTATCATGTCAACCGTAAATTGGCGGATTTCGTTTCCCCCCTTTGCCAAAGGGGGATTGTAGGGGGATTTCCGATGTTTCGGCCTGTCTCAGGCCGAAACTCTGACAGGGGCTCCGCTACCCTTAAACCTATTATAGAAAGATCAGACATACTAGAGTTGACACGACACTAGTAGAGCATCCATTTTTATTTGATGGGTTGATAAAGTCTTTTAGTCCTCTCTCCCCTGGGGGGAGAGAGTTAGAGTGAGGGG
>QIEW01000269.1 GCA_003230535.1 bacterium | reverse complement strand
CCAACTCTTCAGCAAAATTCATTTCTTCGTCTTTCCATACCTTTCTGATCTCCTTTATAGATTTGGTTGGCTTGCCAAATCTATCTTTTATTATGACCTTCCTCCAGTCTACCACTCTCCCGGCCTCCACGTCCTCCCCGGATGCTTTCAGTCTGGCCATAGCTCCCTCGTCTTGCAGGATCTCCCCGGCGGCGGCTTGGGCTTCCAGTTTTGCCTTCACAAAATCGGCAAACTCCAACACTTCTATCTGCTTATCTTCAGGGAGGCTGCTAAGTGTTTCTAAGAGTTTATTTTTGAAATCTGCGGCTACATTACCCATTGTTGTCTCCTCCTACACCAGGATCATCTCCGTCAGCGCTTTACCCGCGGGAACCGTAGGTACTACATCTTTCCCCATATTTTTTGTTACGGATGTTTTTCAAAATATCTGAGAGTAATTAAAGCCACAATTACAAACATAGCTCCTATTACTACCACAGCCCACATAATTAATCCCCCTTGTCCGGCGGAATTGTTTTTACCCCGACTGCAAAGAGAGCTACAGCCATTAATCCACCTAAAATAACAGGCAACCACTCAATGGAACCTTTTACAAACAAACTTCCTATTGCTACAGTGGTAGCAAGATACTTTGACAAGTCGAGAAACATCTTCCCCGCTTCTTTACGCCGTTCTCTGTTCATAACCCTGCTACAGCAGGATCATTTCCGTAATTGATTTGCCGGCTGGTACCATGGGGGCTACATTCTCTTCCCGATCCACCACAAAGTCAATAACTACCGGTTTGTCGGTGACTGCCAGAGCCTGCTCCAGCGCCGGAGCTACTTCTTCAGGTGTACTGGCCCTGAGACCTACCGCTCCGAAAGCCTCCGCCAGCTTGACAAAGTCCGGCCCGCTTTGCAGACAGGTAGATGAGTACCTTTTCCCAAAGAAAAGCTGCTGCCACTGCCGCACCATGCCTAAGAAATTATTATTAAGTATAGCGACAATTACCGGAATTCGATATTGTACCGCGGTGGCCAACTCCTGCATGTTCATCTGAAAACTGCCGTCGCCTGCAATATCAATAACTATCCGATCCGGATTTCCCGCCTTCGCCCCGATTGCCGCCGGAAAACCATACCCCATAGTCCCCAAGCCGCCGGAGGAGAGAAAACTCTGGGGATGGTTAAATCTATAGAACTGGGCGGCCCACATCTGGTTTTGGCCCACCTCGGTAGTTATAATCGCCTCACCTTTGGTAAGCCTGAATATTTCTTCTACCACAAATTGGGGTTTTAACTTCCCCTCACTATTATTATATCCTAAAGGATGCTCCTTTTTCCAGTTTTCGACCTGCTGGAGCCAGGCAGCGGTTTCCGGCTGCGCATCAGTCTTTTTAATTTCGGCGATCAATTTCTTTAAGATGTCCCTGGCGTCACCCACAATCGGTAAGTCAACCTTGACATTTTTACTGATTGAGGATGGGTCGATATCTATATGGATAATGGCAGCTTTTGTGGCGAATTCAGAAAGCTTGCCGGTCACCCGATCATCGAATCTGGCTCCCACTGCGATAATCAGGTCTGAGTTGGAAATAGCCATGTTGGCATACCAAGTGCCGTGCATTCCCAGCATACCCATAAATAAAGGGTGTGTGCCTGGAAATCCCCCCAGGCCCAAAAGTGTGGAAGTTACAGGAATTTGGGTCAGCTCGGCAAATTCCCGCAGCTCTTGGTGAGAATTGGATGCGATAACTCCGCCGCCGGTATATAACACAGGCTGCTTTGCATTTCTAATCAGATTTGCCGCTTTCTTTGCCTGCCCTGAATGTCCGATATAAGTAGGATTATAGCCCCGCAGGCGAATCTTGGCAGGATAAGGCACAGAAGTGGCTGATATGAGTACATCTTTAGGTAAATCCACCAAGACCGGGCCCGGCCGGCCGGTGGCGGCAATATAAAAAGCCTCCTTGATTACCCGTGGCAGATCATCCACATTTTTAACCAGGTAATTGTGCTTGGTGATCGGTCTGGTGATCCCTACGATATCCGCTTCCTGAAAGGCATCGTTCCCGATCATCGGCGTAGGCACCTGACCGGTAAACACCACTATGGGAATAGAGTCCATATAGGCTGTTGCAATTCCGGTTACGGTATTGGTCGCCCCCGGTCCTGAAGTAACCAGACAGACGCCGGGTTTGCCGGTAGCCCGGGCATAACCGTCGGCTGCATGAGCGGCTCCCTGTTCATGCCGCACCATTATGTGTTTAATGGGGGCATGGAACAGTTCATCATAGATAGGGAGAACCGCTCCGCCCGTAAAACCAAAAATAATGTCTACTTGCTCTGAGATTAGGGCTTCCACAAAAACTTTTGCCCCTGAACGTTGCATTATCTCTGCCATAAAAAATTCCTTAAAAAGAAAGGTTAAAGAACCGCCGGCAAAAGCCGGCAACTTTGAACTATTTCTATCCACTGCTGTCTTTACAGCAGTAATAGTTATTGAACCAGTAAGATTGGGTCAGGAACTCATATATAAAGAACCATTCCATTATTAATGATTTTCGTTGTATTTTTCAAGTACATTACTTATATTAAGTTCTAATAATATTTTAGTCAAGGTAACTTTACCATATTTACTATCCACTAGTACACGATTTTGTAAATAACTGGGTTTATAATGCAGGATAAATCTAAAAACTTACGAAACGCTGTGCTAGGTTAAAACAAAACCCATTTTTTATCTCCGTTATGTCAAATAAACTTCTCCGGCGTTTGGATTGGTTGCTTCTTCGTTTCGGGCCGTATTTAGGGAGCCGGATTATAAAAGCCTTGGGTTGGAGTCTCCGGTTGGAGTATAGAGGTGTGGAGAAACTAAAGACCTTGTTTAAACAGGACAAGAAGCTAATTTACGCCTTCTGGCATGGCCGGCTCCTGATGATGCCCTATGTTTTCTTAAAGCAACACCATAGAACCAAACCCTTGGCAGTGCTGATCAGTCTTCATCGGGACGGGGAATATATCAGCCGCACCGCACAACACTGTGATCTACAAGTGATCCGGGGCTCCAGCAGCCGCAAAGGGGCGCAAAGCATACGGAAACTACTGCGGTTCATCCAGAACGGCGGAGAGATAGCCCTAACCCCGGATGGTCCGCGCGGCCCCAGGTATCAGGTTCAGCCGGGGATCATCCAGTTAGCCAAACTAAGCGGGGCATGGGTCGTCCCCATTACTTTGGGAGCTGTCAAAAAAATCTGTTTTTCAAGTTGGGATAAATTCCTCATTCCCTGGCCTTTCAGCAAGGCGGTATTCATCTGCGGAGAACCGCTGTGGATACCGCCTGAAGCCGGAGCAGAAGATCTGGAAACCAAACGCAGAGAACTTGAACAAAAACTCTCTCGAATTACAGCTGAAGCCGATGCTTATACCAAGTTGCCATCAAACATATAGATATCATATAGTAGTTTGGAAATATCCAATACATCGTTTTAGGGTGAATCGTAATGTTTTTTCTGTGGTGTCAGATTCTCAAATCTGACACCTCCTAAGCAGTCAGGTCTGAGGACCTGACTGCACAAAACTACGGCTTTACCGAATATTTACTTTAAAATGTTACTAAACATATAGATAACATATAGTAGTTTCGGCCTGTCTCAGGCCGAAACTAAAACAGGGCGCCGCTGCCCTTGAAAGATCAAAAAACTTATTATAGAAAGAACCTTTTGCAAAAGTAATTTTAAAGAAGTTATAGCCATACTATATGTTGGGGCAGTGGCCCCAACACTACCCGTATAGGGTAGGCCAGGGCCACCGCCCTGGCACTTTTGCAAGAGGCTCGAAAGATCAAAGATAATTAGTTTATACTTTGAAGGCAGCTTGGTATTACTCTTAAGCTAGTGTCGTGTCAACTCTAATATGTCGTATAACTAAAGGTTGTCATTCCTGCGGAGGCAGGAATCCAGAATGGTTTGGATGCCGGATCAAGTCCGCCATGACAAGCGTGACACGACACTAGGGCAGTATAGATAATGGAGATGGAAAAAGAATCTGCTTTAAGGTGGCTGTGGCTAAAGCGGACAAGGCAGCCAGATAACTAGTTTTGGGGTTTAATGGAAAGGGCGCATTCTCGGTACTGGTAACAATCCGGCCAAAATCCCCTTCCAGTTCTATCTGATGAATATTAACTTTAATAGCAGGATCGGCCACTATTCTAACTCGGGTCTCCTCCGGCCCCAATGTAGCAAGACTTAAGGCGGCAGCTACATTTATATTTTTCGGGAAACCTAAAGCTGCCTCCCGAGCGTTCCCGTCAAACAACAGCGTTGGTTGACTGAGCTGGTCGAGCCTTATCCCCTTCTTTTCCAAATATGGAGCGCCCGCTAAGGCCGGCGGCGGTTTACGAGTAGTAAGAGTAACTGAGGAAAGCTTGCCTAAACAGGCCGCTCTGGCGGCATCCAAACCCGCCAGGGCCCCTGATGGAATATATATTTGACCAGCGGTAGACAGTCTGGCCCACACCTCCGGTTCCAACCTCAGCAACCCCCCGACACTCATCACCACTATTTTCTTGCCTTGCTCAAGAATAAGCGGCAGTATCTCAGGAACCAGATCAGCGCTGGCTGCCTCGATAATCAGATCCGCACAGGAGATAAGCTCGGCTGGCGAAAGGACTTGAGGGGAACAGGAGAGCCGGCGAACCAACCCTGCGGCCCGGCTGGAGACAAGGTCAGCCAGCGCCGCTAAGTTTACTTGAGGCCAGCACTCTATCTTCCGAGCTAAAAAATTTCCTATGGTTCCACAGCCGATCAGGCCAACAGATGTATTTTGCAAATTTCCAGAGATCACTTTAACTTGGGCGCGCTTTAGCAGCAATTTGGTCGCGCATTTTCTTAGTCAGCTCTGCTATAATTTTCGGGTTTTCTTTCATGAAGCGCTTGGCGTTCTCCCTTCCCTGACCTAAGCGCGTCTCACCATAGGAAAACCAGGAACCAACTCTCTCCA
This sequence comes from bacterium, assembly GCA_003230535.1. Taxonomy (GTDB): domain Bacteria; phylum SZUA-182; class SZUA-182; order SZUA-191; family SZUA-191; genus SZUA-191. The sequence continues at coordinate 6,556 of QIEW01000269.1, read as the reverse complement.
CCAGATTCCATTTGCACGCCGTATCTAATAGATCGCCCAGCCGGTTGATACCAGCGCCGTAGATAATATCAAATTCAGCTTCTTTGAACGGAGGCGCCAGTTTATTTTTAACCACCTTTACGCGGGCTCGGGCGCCTATTATATTCTGACCATCCTTGATAGCGGCAATCCTGCGGATTTCCATCCGTAAGGAAGCGTAGAATTTGAGCGCCCGGCCACCGGTAGTGACCTCGGGATTACTGTATGGTGAGCCGCCAATTCTTTCCCGAACCTGGTTAATAAAAAGCAAACATGTTTTTGATCTGGAGACTGCGCCGGTTAGTTTACGCAATGCCTGGGACATGAGACGGGCCTGTAGTCCTATTTGGGCGTCACCCATATCTCCCGCCAATTCCGCCCTCGGCACCAGCGCCGCCACCGAATCCACGACCACCACGTCTACCGCCTCGCTCCGCACCAATGTTTCAGCAATCTCCAACGCCTGCTCGCCGCTGTCCGGCTGAGAAATCAGCAGCTCATCTATATTTACCCCCAGGTTGCGGCTGTAAGCGGGGTCCAAAGCATGTTCAGCATCAATGAAGGCCACAATCCCGTCGGCTTTCTGGGCCTCAGCCACAATATGCAACGCCAGAGTGGTTTTACCGGAGGCTTCCGGACCGTATATTTCCATCACCCGGCCCCTGGGAACCCCCCCAATGCCTAAGGCAGCATCAAGGGCTAAAGAGGAAGTGCTAATTACCGGCACATTAAGCGCCGCTCCCTTCTGTCCAAGACGCATGATAGAACCCGCTCCAAATTGCTTCTCAATCTGGAATAAGGCCGATTCCAGGGCTTTCCCCTTATCTATTTTATCTACCTTATTCTTTGCCGCCACAGGATTTCTTGACGCCTCAGCCACAACATACTCCTCCTTAAATTTAACCGGCGAGTGGAATAACCGCCAGCTTAGTGTACCATGGACCATCCGGCCGGAGTTGACTCCTCATTAAATAAATATTATCGATCCGAAACTCTTCCAACTCAGGTAACCGCACAGAAGAGACAGCAGTCCTCAACATTGGCCGATCCTTAAGGCTGCGGATACGCCCCAAAGTAAGATGCGGACTAAACCGCTTGCTCTCCGGTGCAAACCCGCATTTTCGCAGGCGTTGTTCCACCTCCCGTTGAAGCCGGTGTAGTTGTTCATTACCCGATATTCCTATCCAGATCACTCTGGGCCGCTCCAGGTTAGGAAATGCCCCTAGTTCAGTGAATTCCAGCATAAAAGGACTGCATACTTCCGACGCCTTGTTTAGCTCCCGGGTTATTTTATCCAGCTTCCTACCTTCTACCTCGCCTAAAAACTTTAAAGTAAGATGTATGTTTTCAGGAGCAACCCAGGTAATTCGGCCAGGTATCGTTTTTAATTCATTCTGAATAGAACCGAGCTTATTTTGAAGTTCCTCAGGTATTTTTATGGCCGCAAATGTTCGGATGGTACTTGTCTGTTCCACTACACAAGCCGCCTCTTCCGATATCCAACACCTAAATGGAATAGAATATCCCTCAGTAATCTATCATCTTACATTTCATATCCTACGCTGCTTGGCTATAAAAATCAAGTCATATCCTCATCTAAAACAGGGCTGTTTGCTTCTAATTGATACCCTCAGATCTCGAACTTCTGTGTATTTTTAGACTATTTCCGTACAATTATCGACTTAACTACCTCACATATAACGCCATTTTATCTCGAATGGTCAAAACTGACTTTTGTCGCTGCTTAACTTTTTACGACACCATCAAATTTTCAAAAATGTTTTGACACTTTTTAGTCATTTTGCTATTCTAAACCCGAACAATTCGGGATCATAAATACGCTCCCGTTGGTCGCTTCCATAGCGGAAGTTTTCGGTAATTTGTATGAGCCATTTTGTTTTTTGACCGTTATTTTATAACTAGTTGTATTTAAACAACATTATTAATGTTTGCCGTAGATTTATGAATAATCCGGGTAAATGCTGTTCTATTTAAGGTCTGTGCTAATTTGTTATATTGAGCAGATATTTCAACACAATACAATTTGGACTTAAACAGGAGGAGTAAAATATGGCCTTGGATCCTACTAAGCATGCAGATTGGGAAATAGCGGAAGAAGCTGAAACCCGTATGAAGAAAGTCTATCAGATTGCCGATGAGCTGGGTTTGGAAAAGGACGAGTTGCTGCCCCATGGACATTATGTCGGTAAAGTAGATTATATGAAAGTTCTTAATCGGTTAGGTGACAAGAATGATGCCAAATAGCCATTACTCCCACTCCGTTGGGCGAAGGAAAATCCACCACTACCATAGGGCTGATCCAGGGTTTAGGTAAAAGAGGGAAAAATGTGGTAGGCGCTATCCGGCAGCCCTCCGGCGGGCCGACCATGAATATTAAAGGCTCTGCCGCCGGCGGCGGGCTCTCTCAATGTATTCCGCTTACTCCGTTTTCCTTGGGACTGACCGGAGATATCAATGCCATTATGAACGCTCACAATCTGGCTATGGTAGCGCTCACTTCCAGGATGCAGCATGAGTTCAATTATAACGATGCCCAGTTGGCCAAAAGAAATTTGAAACGCCTAAATATTGATCCCAGAAGAGTGGAGATGAAATGGATCCTTGATTTTTGTGCCCAAGCCCTCCGGCATATTGTTATGGGGTTGGGCGGTAAGATGGACGGCTTTATGATGGAATCCGGATTTGCCATAGCCGTATCCTCAGAGATCATGGCAATTTTGTCTGTGGCCAAGGATTTAAAAGATATGCGTAAGCGTATGTCGCAGATTGTGGTGGCCTATGATAAAACCGGGAGACCTGTTACCACAGCCGACTTGGAAGTTGACGGCGCCATGACCGCCTGGATGGTGGACGCCATTAATCCCAACCTGATGCAAACTATTGAAGGTCAACCGGTATTTGTCCATGCCGGACCTTTTGCCAACATTGCCATCGGGCAATCCTCAATCATAGCCGACAGAATCGGGCTTAAGTTGGGTGACTACCATGTAACCGAATCGGGATTCGGCGCTGATATCGGATTCGAAAAGTTCTGGAACCTAAAGTGTCGTTTCTCAGGAAAGACCCCGAATGCAGCGGTTGTAGTAGCTACCATCAGAGCGTTAAAATGCCACGGCGGAGCTCCTGTCCCCGTACCGGGACATCCACTGCCGGAAGAGTATAAGGGGGAAAATGTCGGCTGGGTGGAAGCCGGGGCAGCCAGTAACCTGGCGCATATTATCAATGTGGTTAAGAAAGCTGGTATTAACCCGGTGGTTTGTATTAACGCTTTTTACACAGACACAAATGCTGAAATATCGGCGGTTCGCAGAATAGCCGAGGCTGCTGGCGCGCGTGTCGCCTTATCCCGTCACTGGGAAAAGGGCGGCGAGGGCGCCTTGGAGCTGGCCGATGCGGTAGTTGATGCTTGCGAAGAGACTAACCACTTTAAGTTCCTCTATGAACTCAGCGTCCCGTTGAGAGATCGCATAGACTTGATTGCCAGGGAGGTTTACGGGGCGGATGGGGTGGATTACACCCCGGATGCGCTGGCGAAAGCCAAAGCGATGGAAGCTGATCCTGAGATTGCAAAACTGGGAATCTGCATGGTGAAAACCCATCTGTCATTAACCGATAATCCCAGCATAAAAGGCGCTCCCAAGAATTGGAGGCTCAATCTTCGGGATATTCTGACTTATAAAGGCGCAGGTTTTGTAGTGCCCATTGCCGGCGCTATTAAGCTGATGCCGGGAACCTGCTCAAACCCCGCATACCGGCGGATAGATGTAGATGTGGATACCGGCAAAGTAAAAGGGCTCTTCTAAATTATCTATTGCGCTTAATAACCACAAGGGCAGGGGTTTACATTCTCCTGCCTTTTGTGTTTTCTTAACGTTAATGGAATAACATACTGCATTTATTACCTTAACCTACCGTGAGTTTGACATAAATTTTATATGTATATGTGGTGTCAGATTCAGAAAATCTGACACCACATAAAACCCCAGTCAGGTCTGATGACCTGACTGCACAAAAAACCGGATGAACCAAAAAAATCACAAACGGTACTTTAAAATGTTCTAAACCCCTTAACTACTTTCTAAAGCAGTGCAACCAGATACAGCGATCCAATATGTAAAAGGGATAGGGCCTGCCAAAGCCAGACTCTTTGGCAAGCTGGGGGTTAGTACTATAGAAGAGGCGTGCCTTTTTATCCCCCGGCGCTATGAGGACAGAAGCCGGATAATATCTATCCATGATGCCCGGGTCGGCCAAACAGAAACGATTATTGGGGAAGTTAAACTTGTTCAGGTTATCACCACCCGTAAACGTAATGGCCATATATTTGAGGTAGTTGTAGATGATCAGACGGGTTTTATTTCTGTCAAATGGTTCAGATATAATTATAAATATATGAAACAGACCTTTCGAATAGGTGTGCGGGCAGCCTTATACGGTCTGATAGAATACAACCAATACAGTCGTTTTGGGAAGGAAATGTATCATCCTGAATATGAAATTTTAGGTGAGGAAGAAGAGGGTGATAGTACCGACGGCCATGTATTTGAAGATGATAGCCCTATGGGGCGAGTAGTTCCGGTTTATCCGGCGACGGAAGGTTTTCCTCAGAGAGTTGTTCGGGAACTCATGAGACGGATATTAGAGCAAGGCATCCCAATTATGCCGGATATCCTGCCGGTCTATATCCAAAAGCAACATGGCCTAATCTCCCTCCAGCAAGCATTACAGGAAATCCATTTTCCGGAAACTTCGGCAGATGTTACCGCCTTAAATTCCGGGACATCCCCCGCACATCGGCGCCTGGTATTTGAGGAACTATATCTTCTGGAATTAGGGCTGGCCGAACGCCGCAGAGACAACCAGCAGCGGCACGGAACAGCCATGCGGACTAACGCTACTCTGGAGCGCCGGCTGCGGGAGATGCTGCCTTTCCAGCTCACTAAGGCACAGGAGAAGGTACTATCGGAGATCAAAACGGATTTACGGGTAAGCCGGCCTATGCACCGTCTGCTTCAGGGCGATGTAGGCAGCGGAAAAACTATCGTCGCGCTTATCTCGATGCTGGTAGCGGTGGAAAATGGTTACCAGGCGGCAATTATGGCCCCCACTGAGGTGTTAGCCGAGCAGCATTTCAGCTCAATTAAACCTTTCTTAGAAAAATTAGACCTCCAATGTCTGCTCCTAAAAGGTAATCTCCGCCCTAAAGTTAAAGCTGAAGCTCTTTCACAGATTGCCTCCGGTGGGGTTAGTATCGTTGTCGGCACCCATGCCTTAATTCAGAAAGGAGTGAGGTTTGCTAAGCTAGGGCTGGCGGTGATAGACGAGCAGCACCGTTTCGGTGTTCGTCAGCGAATGGACCTGATTTTTAAAGGGTTAAAAGTGCGCGGGCCAAGCAACAAAGTCTATCATCCTCACCTGCTGTCGATGAGCGCCACCCCAATCCCGCGGAGCTTATCGCTTACCGTCTACGGCGACCTGGAAATGTCCGTGATCTCAGAGCTGCCCCCGGGCCGAAAGCCGATTGAGACCAAGCTTTATTATGATCAGGACCTGAAGAAAGTTTACCATTTCCTAGAGGAGCAAATTCAAGCTGGAGGACAGGCGTTTTTGGTATATCCTCTAGTGGAGGAATCGGAGAAGCTGGAGCTAAAGGCAGCCGTGGAGATGTTTGAGCATCTTCAAACTAAGGTATTCTCTCATCTACGATTAGGACTGGTGCATGGTCGGATGAACAGCCGGGAAAAGGATGAGGTAATGATCAAATTCCGGCAACGGCAGATCCAGATGCTGGTAGCCACCACTGTAATTGAGGTAGGTATAGATGTGCCCACAGCTTCGGTGATGGTGATTGAGCATGCGGAGAGATTTGGTCTGGCACAATTGCATCAGCTGCGGGGCAGGGTAGGGCGGGGGCCTATCCTCTCCTACTGTATTCTGCTGGCTCACCCTCCATTATCGAAAGATGCCAGGGAACGGCTCCAGGTAGCGCTTACCTCCCAGGATGGTTTTGCCATTGCCGAGGCGGACTTGCGGCTACGCGGTCCGGGAGAGTTCCTGGGAACCCGGCAGGCCGGGCTGCCGGAGCTTAAAGTAGCTAATATCATCCGGGATGCTCATCTATTAGAGAAGGCGCGTGAGGCCGCATTCAATACCATTAGAAAAGACCCCCAGCTCAGAGAGCCGGAGCATCTAGCCATAAAATGCGCTCTTAACAGGAAATGGGAGACAGCCCGGCAATAACCCTCCTTTAGCGCCCGAATAATTCGGGATCATAAACACGCTCGGAGTTGGTCGCTTCCATAGCGGGAGTTTTCGCTGATTTGTATGAGCCATTTTGTTTTTTGACCGTTATTTTATAACTAGTAGAGCATCCATTTTTATTTGATGGGTTGATAAAGTCTTTTAGTCCTCTCTCCCCTGGGGGGGGAGAGTTAGAGTGAGGGGGAAAGGTTTTATTTAACCTGAGTTCGATATAAAATTGGGTCATTCCCCTCTTTGAAAAAGAGGGGCTAGGGGA
>QIEW01000319.1 GCA_003230535.1 bacterium | reverse complement strand
TAGCCAATATTCCCGCCGGTATCGAGCGGAAACGCTATGCTACCCGCGTTATGAAGAATTCTATCCGCTCCTTCATTCAGAGGGAGAAATCTAATAAAACGTTAGCATTTTCAGATGTTAACGTCCATTTCGGGTAAAACTTCCTGGTAATGTTTTTTCTGTGGATAACTAAACCCTCCTGATTTCAGTTTCCATATTGAAATCAACAACTTACGATTTTTACCACCTCAACTTCATCTCATTTTACTTGAGAAAATCCCTCTATTTCCCTCAATTTTCAATATCTCATTTATTTTGAGATGAAGTGCCAAAAAGTTCAATAAAGTCTGTAGTTTGTTATCGAAAACCCCCTTGTACCAGCCATTCAAACTACCTGTCCCTCTATAGCCAGCGGCCGGTTTGCTTAATGCACATAACGTGAGTTCGATATTATCAAGTAATTAACCAACGCTACCTGGTGCTGTTCGCCATTTTTGGGTAAGTTGTATTCAAACATGGAGGGTAGGTCATGACCCTGATACCTTAATGTCGGGCTGCCTTTTCGGCTTCTTTGGCGTAGTAATAAGTAGCTGGAGTAAAGCTAAAGATGACGGCAATAAACCGTCCGGGGAAAACTTTTATTGTTTCATTATACTCTTCAACCGCATGATTATATCCCATTTGTTCAACTGCCACGCGATTAGCAGCGCCGGTTAGCTCCTCCATAAGCTTAACAAACGCCGGATCAGCTTTCAGGGGGGGATATTTATCAGCGGCGGCCAACAGCTGATTTAATGCCCATTCAAATTCCTGGACCACAGAGATCTTCTCTTGCACTCCTTCGGCCTTTTCAAACTTGGCAGGCATCGAGGCTAGTTTATCAAAAACATCATTTTCACCTTTATTATACCCTTTTACAACCTCTATCAGGTCGGGAAGTAAATCCAGGCGGCCTTTCAATTGGATATCCATCTGCGCCCAGCTTTTTATAGTAGCCTGCTGCAATTTTACTGTCTGTTCATAATAAGAAGTTCCATAGGCCAAGATAAGACCCGCAAATAATAGGAGGACACCCAAAATTATAGCCAATATTATTAGAGCTTTTTTCATGATATGTAAAATTACGAAAATTTTGCTGGTGGAGGGTAAACCGCAGGTTTTAAATTAACTTATTGCGGTAATATTACCGTCTGGGACGGGAAAAGTCTCTTCCAACTGTTCCTACTCACTTAGCCTGGAACCGCTCCTGTTATTGCAAAAACCTAGCCGGACACTACTGGGACGGCAGCAATCTTTTGTAAAGTTTGGCTACTGTTTTTAATGCCCAATAATCCACCGGATATCGATAAAGGGAGTGTTGCAGCCGAAAGGTACAAACTTTTTTGAGAATCTTCTCGGGCAAGCAAAGCTTTTCTTTGTCACAAGAAGCCCAGGGAGCAAATCTGTGCTTAATATTCTTTGCCATGGAAGCATGTTTCTCCCTTAATTCCGAGACGATCGAATGCTTTACGGATATCTTTAGATAAATTTTGTCTGCCCAGCCAGCGAGGGAGGCAGGGGGAACAAAGCCTAACTTTAACGACTCCTCATAGAAAGCCGTACCGGGAAGAGGGACAAAATAAAGGAGGATTATGTCCGATAAAGGATGCCGCAACTTTAGTTTACAGGAGAAATCAATGGTTTCCAGGATGGATGATTCGCTTTCTCCGGGCGTTCCCAGCAAAAAAGATACTCTGGGGATTATTTTATGTTCCAAAGCCTTGGCGACGGCCTCCTCCACTATCTCCGGAGGGGTGTGCTCTTTTTTTAGCTTTTTCAGGGTTTCCAATGCCGCCGCTTCAGCCCCGATGAATAATGAAAGGCAGCCGGCTTCCTTCAGAAGGGAGAGTTCCGCCTCGGAAAGTTTAGCTAAATCCCTGGCGCAAACACCATCGGGATCCCAATGGATTTTAACCTTTCGTTTGAGTATTTCCCGGCAAAAGGTCATCACCCTTTTTTTGTCGACAAAAAATTCTGCGTCCATGAACCAAATAAACCCCAAGTCGTATTTTTTTTGTAACCGCTCCACCGCGGCGGCCAGGTTCTCGCCGCTAAGTCCCTTCCATTTTCTCCGGCAAACTTCCGGCGAGCAACAGAAGCTGCAATTGTTGGGGCAACCATAACTGGTACTAAGAAATAGCGTGCGGCAATTGGATGGTTCGACGCCATAGACTTTTCTATAGGTGTTGCGGAATTGCCCGTGCGGGATCTCCTCCTGCTTCTTTATGTATACGTCAGCATCGATTAAATCGTAGGATGGAAGGGGAAGTTGATTTAAGTCAGTCAGAGGCCGATCAGGGGTTTTGATGAACTTTCCATCCTTTTTCAGAGCAATTCCCGGGATCCTATCTTTTTCGCCGCCGGTTTTAATGGCGTCAGCCAACTCCTTAATAGTCGTTTCCCCTTGCCCGATCACTACATAGTCGGCCGCTCCTTCTTGGAGAAACTGATTGTATGCTACTGAAGGAAACCAGCCTCCCCAAACGATCGGTAAACCGGGAAAACGCTCTCGGATCTTACGGGCCAGGTTAACTCCGTCTTTGATCTGGGCCCCGACCATAGCGGTAATCCCTATAAAAAGGACTTCCAATCCCTGGCTGAGGACAGCCTCATGTGCCTGTTCATTTAAGTTGGCATCGACAATCTCCACCTCATAGTTTTCCTCTAACAGCGAGTTGCCTATCGCCAACAAAGCCAGGGGAGATATAAAAGCGTGGGAGCTAATAGTCGGTTGATATAGTAATATTTTGTTTTTCATATCCACAACTCCTGCAATATTGGTGAAATGTTATTCTACAAATTCAAGTGCGAATATGCAAGTTAACCCAGTAATGTCCGGTTAGATTTTTGCGGGCGACCAGAAAACAATTTGATTATAGAACTCATACGAGTTGGCGAGATCACTTTTATAACTGGGGCCGGCAGCAGATAAACTCATCATAAATAATAACTTATGAGTCGGTCTGAAGATGGAGAACTTAGCGCTCTATCGGGATATACCCTTATTTAGATTAAAAAAATGCTTGACATGTGTTAATAGAATTTACTATAATAATAGAAGATGGTAAGAAACCATCCTGATTAGAGAAGTAATTGACTATTTAAAGTACTATTAAAGCCATGAAGGCTTTGTTACCCATTGGGAAAATGGGGCAACCTTCATGGCTTTTTTTATGACCTAAAAAAAGGTGTGGGTAGGGACTGATTATGATGTAGGGAAGGGGTGAGATCATTGAATTTTGCGGCGGGGTTTTTTCTGGGCGGATTGATAGGCATAATATTGATGGCTATGTTTGCTAGTATTCCCAGAGAACCCGAATAATTCGGGATCATAAACACGCTCCCGTTGGTCGCTTCCATGACGGGAGTTTTCGGTGATTGGTATAAACAACCTATGGATTCCTGCTGAAGTTTATCCCTGCGAAGGCAGGGGCAGGAATGACAAAATAATGCAGGATAAACCTAATAACTTACGAAACGCTGCACCAGCAGTAACATTATCTAACCGGATTTGGCGGAGAATGCAGACGTTACCTTTACAACGATAGCCGTTATGGAATATCATATACAAAAAGCTGACTCATATACAAAGAGGGGTGCGGTATGAAAAAGGAAAATTTATTGGGAGTGAAATGTGGGTTGGGCAAGCAGCTGGTAATGCTGATTTGCCTGGGAGGGCTGCTTGCCTTTTCCGGTGTGGACGCTTCCGCCCATAAGATAAATATATTTGCCTATGTGGAGGGCGGGAAGGTGTACTGCGAGGGCTATTTCCCCGATGGGAGAGCGGTCGAGGGGGGTAAGGTTGAAGTATATGAGAGCCGGGGGAATAAATTACTGGAAGGAGTAACGGATAAAGAAGGTTTATTTAATTTTAAGGCTCCCCAACCGGATGATTTGAAGATCGTGCTAACCGCGAGCATGGGGCACAAAAACTCATATGCTCTTCCGGCGGCTGATTTCTCAGAAGGTTCGGAGGCTGCTAAGGCCCCGCCAGAGCCGACCGGAACCGCCGAGCAGAAGCAGGCGGAGCAGGTTCAGGTAAAGTCCAGACCCAGACCTCGCAGAGCTAAAAAAGAACCGCTCCCATATGCCGCTATCTTAGGCGGGTTAGGCTTTATTTTTGGCCTGACCGCTTTAATTATGCAATTCACCCGGAAAAAGTGATTGTCGCTTAGGGACTTAGAAATATCCAATATACCGTTTTAGGATAAATCGTAATGTTTTTTTTGTGGTGTCAGATTCTCAAATCTGACACCTCCCAAAC
>QIEW01000180.1 GCA_003230535.1 bacterium | reverse complement strand
TTGGTTTATCCTCCGCGCTCTCTGTGTCCTCCGCGGTTAATAATTTATGGTTTTGGTAGATTGTCAATCCTTGCGTAAGGTGAGTTAGTAACTTCAAAAGGAGAAGAAGTTACTATAAGGTTTGAACCCGAAGGTTTGAATCCGCACAAGCAGTTGACATGTTACACAAGAAATGCCGGCGGATGCTATCCGCTAACAGAGGTAACCACAGATGCGAGTTATGCTGGTTGCTCCACCCTGGCTGGAAGTCTACGGCGATTTCAGAAAGGCGGCCCAAATAGGCTGCGTCAGCCCTCCCCTGGGGCTGGCCTATCTGGGAAGCGCTGTCTTGGCGGTGGGGAGTGAGTGCAAGATTGTTGATATGGAAAATGAGCGGTTAACCGCGACTGACCTGATTTCGATAATCAACGACTATCGACCGGATATGGCCGGCTTGACGGCCACCACCCCCGTCTTTAATAATGCAAAACTACTCGCTGAAGCGCTCAAGAAAAACTTTCCGGATCTTCCCGTCGGCATTGGCGGCGTCCATTCCACGATCATCGGCAAGCCGGTGATGGAGGAGTGCGGGTATTTCGATTTTCAGGTTGTCGGAGAGGGGGAGACAACAATTCAGGAAATAATTGCCGGATATGAGAAGGACGGCTCCCTGGAAGGCGTTAATGGGGTAATTTTCAGGCGCGGCAATAAAATCATCGAAAACCGGAAACGTTCATTGATAGAAAATCTGGACGATATCCCCATTCCGGCCCGCCATCTGCTGGATACAAAGCGATACCGCCATTACCTCCCCGGCAAGGGGTTTGTGGTTTATGCCGATGTATTGACCTCGCGTGGATGTCCATTTCAGTGCACGTTTTGCAGTCAGCATACGATGTATGGTCGTCGAATGCGCTGGCACAGCATAGGGCGGATAATTGCCGAACTAAAGGAAATTACCGAAAACCTGGGTATTCAGCATATCATCATCATCGACGAAACTCTTACATTGAATAAGGGACGAATGCTCAAACTATGCCGGGCGATTAAGGATGCCGGACTGAAATTTACCTGGGAAGGTTGGACACACGCCAGCGCTATTGATGAAGAGATGCTTGGCGCCATGAAGAGCGCCGGATTAATCCGTATTTCGTTCGGTATAGAAAGCGGCGATCCAGAGATTCTTAAGAGCATTAAAAAGGGCGTCACCCTGGAACAAATTCGCAACGCCTATAAGATAACGGCCCAATTCGGCCTTGAAACCCGCGGGTCCGCCATCCTGGGACATCCTAACGAAACCCGGGAAACCGCCTGGCGAACGATCAAATTTATCCGAAGCATTAAGGAATGCCAGCAGATGTTTCTGAACATCGCCTGTCCCTATCCAGGCACGGAGCTATATGACTGCGCGGTCAAAGGCAGGGGCGGCATGAGGCTCCTGACATCGGATTACTCACAGTACAGGCGCTACGGTGATCCGGTAATCTCTGTTAACGACCTGAAACCCAAAGACTTAAAGCGCCTGCAATCTATCGGTCTATTGTATTTTTACCTGACGCCGCGCCGGATCTGGTATAATGTTTTCAAGCGCACCGGACTCAAAGCCGGCCTGGTCAACGCCTTTGCCTTTATCCGCAGTGTTCTGGTCAGCTTCTTTAGGACAAAGCGCCTTTAGCGGATGTAGGGGGCAGGGTGTCTGGCCTCCGCTCTAAAGCAGGTCTTATACTAAGTTGCCATCAAACAGGAAAAATCTGCGTCAGGAGGTAACTCCTGACGCCACCATAACCTACTCACCATAACCTACTGTAAACCATAAATATAGTCTATAAGGCGCTGCTATAAGGTGCTGCTATAAGGTGCTGTCAGGTGTTACCACCTGACAGTTAACCACCTGACAGTTAACCACCTGAGGGCTACTTGGTATGAAATGAATGACGCACAAGAAACCTGTGCAGTATGTGGTACAAATCAGAAGTTCATTTTTAAATTAAAAGATTTTTCTTACTATCGCTGTCCCATATGCGGGCTGATATCGACTTATCCTATTCCTGATAGCGTAACGATAGAAAAACATTATACACAAGGGTTTAATGAAGGTAATTACCGCCTGCGCCTTGAATACTCAAGACAATATGCTTCAGTGTACCAGGCTGACATTAAAATCATTGAACGCAAATTAGCGGCATATAATTTAAACATTCAAGGGCTAAAAGTTCTTGACATTGGTTGTTTCACCGGAGACTTCCTGGAGCTTATACAGAAACGGGGAGCTGATGTATGCGGATTAGAATTACAAAGTCAAGCGGTAGAAATTGCCAGTCAAAGACTACCCGGATGTATATTCAAAGCGGACATCTTCAGCAATGATTTTCCCCAGATGCAATTCGATATTATTACTATGTTTTCATTATTAGAGCATGTTGTTGATCCTGTCAGATTACTTACACAAGCTACCGAACTACTAAAATCCGGTGGGGTTCTAATGATACAAACACCAGCCGGCGATTCGCCTCCGGCGAGAATTATGGGGAAATACTGGCCTCCCTATATTCCGATAGAACACTTTCATTATTTCTCCACAAAAGCTTTTATAGCAATTCTGAACAAACTAGGCTATGAGGATATCTCCTTTAAATCCCAATGGAAATGGCTTCCAATCGAATATGTTTATAATATGTTTCAAACTTATGGTCCTGCGCTCCATAAAATGCTTACACCTGTATTCAGGGTTCTCCCCCGGTTTATTGCCGGAGCATCTCTGCCATTTTATATTGGAGGTGTGACTGTGATGGCGCGGAAGCAATAATAACAGCGATACTAAGATTTGTTAAATCTAGGGATATCACCATGAGTGAAGCTGCCACACAACCCGGAATTTCGCTCATCACTCCTATGTACAATGAGTCCGATTGTATTCAGGAGAACATAAAAGAGATGCTCAATGCGCTGGAAAAGCTTCGGGTAAGCTGGGAATACATCCTGGTCGATGACGGCTCTACCGATGATTCCTATAAAAAGGCGCAAGCCGCTATAGCCGGACATTCCGACTGCCGAATTATCCATTATCCGGTCAATAAAGGACGGGGATTTGCGCTGCGCCAGGGTTTTGCCGCGGCGAACGGGCGATATGTCATCACTACGGAATCAGACCTGTCCTGGGGTACGGATGTTATACACTCCTTATACGATGCCTTACGAAACAGCGACAGCGACATGGTGATTGCCAGTGTCTACCTTCCCGGCGGGGGGTTCGAAAACGTCCCCCTGTTCCGGCGGTTACTTAGTTCCTGGGGCAATATCATTTTGCGCTGGGGTTTCGGTCATAACCTCACCATGCTTTCCGGTATGACCAGAGGCTATCGCCGGGAAACAATTCAGGCGCTCTATCTTGAAGAGAACCGCAAGGAAATCCACCTGGAAATCGTTGCTAAAGCCCAGGAACTCGGACTACGAATTATCGAAATCCCGGCTACAATTCACTGGGCTGATCCAAAACCTGGTCAGAGCAGGAAAGGGGGGCTGGGGATTACAAGATTTATTATTCCCCATTTGCTTACTTCTTTTGACCGGGCGGTTTTCAAAACGTTTATCTGGATCAGTTTGCTTCTTTTTGTTATCGGTGTGGGACTGGCGGGGTTTGGTACAATCAACAAATTTCTTCTGATTACAGCGATACCTAAGCCCAACATAGTGATCTATGGTTTGGTATTAATCCTTATGGCAATGCTGTTTACATTGTTTGCCGGAATAAGTCTCCAGTTAAAAAATATATTCAAATGTATCGTGCATCTTCAATCGCAAATTAAGCGGATACAAGATTGTAATTGTAATCCAACGGCAGATCACAACAAAGACAAAAAAACTTAACCCGGTTTATTCATAAATCAGCGGTAAACATTAATGATGTTATTTGAATACAAGTGCTTATATAATAACGGTCAAAAAACAAAATGGCTCATACAAATCACCGAAAACTATTCCTGTGGAAGCGACCAACTCCGAGCGTGTTTATGATCCCGAATTATTCGGGTCGAGGATAAAGGGGATACAGATTTGCAATTTTTTGATGGCCTAAAGTTTACGACGAATGGAAAAATAAGTATACTTGTTAGAAGTAACCTGGATTATCCATAAAAGACCGAATAATTGGCGGAAAGGAAAATGAATTTTGCCTAAACGGATTGATATAAGAAAGATCCTTATCATTGGTTCCGGTCCGATTGTAATCGGGCAGGCGTGTGAGTTTGACTACTCCGGGACTCAAGCCTGCAAAGCTCTCCGGCAGGAGGGGTATCAGGTCGTGCTGGTCAACAGCA
>QIEW01000227.1 GCA_003230535.1 bacterium | reverse complement strand
TGAGTCGTAATGTGTGTCAGATTCAGGAAATCTGACACCTCCTAAAACCGCCAGTCAGGTCCTCAGGACCTGGCTGCACAAAAATATGATATCAACAGGTTAGACCCCGTGAACGGTTACAATAATTTTATGTCGAACTCAGGTTGTTTATTGTTGTTGGATTGAAACACCTATAACCATCTACTCGACCTTGGCAAGGCTCACAGAACAGACCTTCATGGCCGGGATATGCGAGATGGGGTCGACTAAGTCAGACATGAATTCCTGGGCATGCAACTCCTCAAACTCCACCGGCATGAACGCCAGTCCCTCTGGATTTGTGGGAATAAGCCTGACCCTGGCATCGACAGAATAGTTACGGGAACTTATCCGAACCATATCATCATCGATAATCCCTAATTTAGCGGCATCCTGGGGGTTTAGATTTACACTGCCGTCCGGACAGATATCTTTCAGTATTTTTGATCTCATGGATAGAGTGCCGCCGCCGCTGTGGAACAGCGTCCCTCCAATAATTAATTTGAATGGATATTGAGGGTCTTCCTTCTCCAGCACAGGGATTGGAGGCAACGGTGTAAAGACGGCCATTTTATCGGTATCCCAATGAGGCGTTAAAAATTCGGTGCCGGGATGTTCTTCGTTGGGGCACGGCCATTGTATGCCGCCCTCCTCCAGTCTTTGATAACTAATCCCACCGTACATGGGAACCAGTCTGTTTATCTCTTCCATGATATCGACCACTGAACTATAGTCCATAGGGTATCCCAGCATAGTGGAGAGCCGGGAGATAATCTGCCAATCCGGCAGCGACTCCCCCACATAATCAATAGCCTTGACAATCTTCTGTACTCTTCTCTCCATATTTGTCATCGTTCCTTCACGCTCAGCGAAACTGGTAGCCGGCAGGACAACGTCCGCCAGCTCGGCGGTCTTACTCAAAAACAGATCCTGAACTACTAACAACTCTAGCGAACTTAATGCTTTTTGGATATCTTTGATGTGGGGATAGTGGCGGATGGGGTTATCTCCCATGATATATAAAGCTTTAATTTTCCCTTCCCGGATCACATCAAACATTTCGCAGGAGGTTAAACCGGAAACAGATGGGAGCTTGACATCCCAATCTTTCTCAAACTTCTCCCGCATCTGAGTGTCATCCACCCGCTGATAGCCGGGTAAGTAGTCCGGTAATACTCCCATATCACAGGCTCCCTGGGAATTACTATCATCCCGCAGGGGGTAGATACCTGACGCTTCCCGGCCGGCGTGACCGGTAATTACGAGAAGATCGGCTAAGGCGGATACGTTATGGGTACCCAAGACATGCTGAGTAAACCCGGAGGAGTAAATGACAGACAAACTGTTAGCCTTAGCTATCATCTCGGCTGCCCGGGTCAGTTCCTCTTGGGACACTCCGGTAATTTTGGCTACTCTATCGGAATGGTATTCACCTAAGCTGTTATGGAAAGCTTCAAACCCTCGGGTGTTTTCCTTAATAAACCGTTCATCAGCTAGAGAGTTCCTTAAAATAATATGTATAATCCCCCCCAACAGAGCCAGATCAGCGCCCGGTTTCAACTGGAGCCACAGATCGGCCAGGGGAGCGATTTGTATTCTTCGGGGATCGGCCACTATCAGCTTGCTGTGGCCGGATTTGAGAGCCGCTTTGATCTTCAGGGCTACAATTGGGTGGGAATGGGAAAGATTAGACCCAATAATGAAAATTAACTCTGAGGAGCCGAGCCGAGCCAAACTGTTGTTGGCGGAATATAACCCTAAACTTTTAGAAAGCGCGCTTATGGTGGGAGAATGCTCCAGCCGGGTGTAATTATCGATGTTATTTGTACCGACAACCGCCCGCATAAATTTTTGGAACAGATAGTTATCCTCGTTGGGACATTTAACGGAGCCCAGCCCCCCGACAGCTTGACCGCCATAGGTTTTGATAACCTTCTTCAGTTTGTCGGCAGTATAATTTAGGGCCTCATCCCAGCTTACCGGATGGAACCGGCCATCTTCTTTAATCAAGGGGGTAGTAAGCCTATCGGAAGAGTTAATAAACCCATGTCCGAACCGGCCTTTGACGCAGATCTGCCCTTCATTTACTCCGCTTGTATCCTCGGAGCCGACTAATATTACCTGCTCATGCTTTGTCTTTAATGTAACCGTGCAGCCGGTATCACAATAGGAACAAATGGTATGTGTTTCTTCCAACTCAAAGGGGCGCGCAATATATTTGGTCTCCAGGCCGATTATGCCGGCTACCGGGCAAACTTCTACACACTGACCGCAAAATTCACAATTGGTCTCATCGGAGAACGGAATGCCGATTTCGGTTTTAAAACCCCGGTTATAAAAATCAATGGCCCCAAAGTGCCTTTTTTCTTTGCATACCCGAACGCATAGCCCACAGTGGACGCACTTTCGAGGGTCTATTTCTAACACTGAGCGATACTGAATCCCCTTGGAAACCCTCTTTTTCATTTTATATTTATTATCCTGCACATTTAAATCAAACGCTAACTTTTGTAACTTGCAGTTCCCTCCCCGCTCACAGACCAAACAATCCATAGGATGATTAAGCAGGAGCAGTTGAATAATGGTCTTCCGGGCGCGTTGGATGCGGGGAGAGGAAGTATGAACCTCCATCCCTTCCGCAACCGGAGCAACGCAAGAGGAAACTAAATGATCTTCCCCCTCCACCTCCACCAAACATAGACGGCATCCTCCAAAAGGCTCCAATTCAGGGTGGTAACAGAGATGCGGTATCTCAATGCCATACTCTATGGCCGCCTCCAATATTTTGACTCCCTCCCGAGCTTTAACCTTTTGATTATCGATAGTCAAGTTAATCATGGTACTGCTCTCCTGGAATTAGTTTTATCCCGAATAATTCGGGATTATAAACACGCTCCCGTTGGTCGCTTCCATAGCGGGAGTTTTCAGTGATTTAATATGAAAATTTTGTTTTTTGGCCGTTATTTTGTAAGCACTTGTATTCAAATAACAGCATCAATATTTGCCTTGGATTTATGACTAATCCGGGTCCTGAAGGTGAGTCAATAAAATGCCTGGGGAAAGTTGCTTTCTGTTAAAAAATAGCCATAAAGGGACAGCCCTGAATGCAAACTCCGCATTTGGCGCATTTTTCAGGATCAATTTCGGCCAGCGTTTTGGGCGCCCATTTTATAGCGTCGAACTTACAAGACTGGCGGTAACAAATGCCGCATTTGGCGCATAATTTCGGGTCTACGTAATACTTATGTAATGCTTTACAAACCCGGGCCGGGCAGGTTTTATCTTTTATATGCGCTTCATACTCTTCCCGAAAAAAGTCAATCGAAGTTAACACCGGATTGGGAGCCATTTTCCCTAACCCGCAGAGGGTGAACTCATGAATATCCTCGCCGAGTTCATATAAAATATCAATATCCTCCTCATGACCTTCCCCTTTGGTAATTCTATCAAGGATCTCATACATAACTTCCGTACCCAGGCGACAGGGAGCGCATTTGCCGCAGGTCTCTTCTTGTACGAACCCCATCATGTGCTTGGCAAAATCGACGATGCAGTTGCGGTTATCCAACACCACCAGACCCCCTGAACCAATGGTGCTGTTATAGCGTTTCAAGGTTTCATAATCCACGGTGATATCCAGATGATCTTCAGAGTAACAACCCCCTAGCGGGCCGCCCACCTGGATGGCCTTAAACTTTCTTCTTCTGCCGGAGACGCCTCCCCCAATTTGGTATACCACATCTCTGAGTGTCGTTCCCATAGGAACCTCAATCAACCCTATATTTTTGACCGCCCCCGCCAGAGAAAAAACCTTTGTCCCTTTGCTGGCCTGTGTCCCGATATTGGAATACCAATCCGCCCCATAGAAAATGATCAACGGGATATTAGTAAACGTCTCTACATTATTAACAATGGTAGGTTTATGCCATAAGCCGGACACCGCTGAATGGGGGGGCGTCAGCTTGGGATAACCCCGCTTGCCTTCAATGGTGTTGATAAGAGCCGTAGATTTACCGCAACTAAAAGTGTTGACGCCCTTTATGAGGTGAATTTTGAAAGTAACACCGGCCCCCAACATATCCTCACCTAAAATGCCATGTCCTTCGGCAGAGCTAATGGCCATCTCCAGGCGCTCGTAGGCCAACTTGTAATCGGGGTTCACGCACAAAAAACCTTCCGTGGCCCCGATGGCATAGGCACAGATGCACATTCCCTCAACTACTGCATGGGGGTCCCCCTCCAGGAGACTCCTGTCCTTAAAAGTGCCGGGGTCGCACTCCTGGGCGTTGCAGACTATGTATCTCTGATCGCTTTCTGTAT